>USDD01000005.1 GCA_900553265.1 uncultured Eubacteriales bacterium | reverse complement strand
ACCGGAGGAGAAAGCTGAATGAGCCGTCTGGGAGACAGCATCCGCGCCGCGCGCCTGAAGGCGAAAATGACCGAAAAGGCCCTGGGCAAAAAGTGCGGCATGGCGGAGAGCGTCATCAAGGAAATTGAATCGGGCCGCCGAATCGTTTCGGACGAACAGGCCCAGCGAATTCTGAAGCTGCTGGGCGCGGACAGTCCCGTTTCCACGGAGCTGGACGTGGCCGCCGAGCCGGAGGTCAAGCTCCGGCCCCGGCCGCGCGCCTACGTGCTGCCGCTGAGCCCGGAATCGCCTCAGCAGGAGAGCGCCGCCCGGGAATCCAGCGACGCGTGGCTCGACGCGTTGGGCGGCGTGGTCAAGCGCGTGCCGGTGAGCGACGAGCAGGGCGTGGTGATCGACCACGTGCTCACGCCCATCATCGGCGGTAAAATCGAGGGCGGCGCGCCGGACAAGGTGCTGTATTACCGCTGCCCGGACAACGCGCTGCGCGGCTTCCGCGTCTACGCGGGCGATCTGCTTCTGACCGTGCCGGCCTCGAAGGCCGAGGACGACCGGATCATGCTGATCTGCTACAAGGGACAGCGCATCGTGCGCAAGCTGCTCCGGCTGGACGGCAACCGCATTCAGATGCAGACCTTCGACTCGGAGTTCCGCGCGGAGATCGCGCCGTCGAACGAAGTTCAGGTGCTGGGCCGCTGCGTGCGGCTTCAGCGCACGCTGTAAAATTGGAAAGGGCGAAACGCCGTCGGCCAACGACGGCGTTTCGCCCTTTTATGTATGCCGTTCCCTGCGCATGGCGTTTCGGCGCGCAGAAGGAGCCGCTCCGCGTGCACGCGGAGCGGCTCCTTTGCAGAAAACTCAGGGCTTCTCAGAGAAATCGTAGATCGTCTGGGTCAGGAAGCTGCGCAGCACGCCCTGAACCATGGGGGCCGCGTCGCCGAGAGCGTCGCTCAGATTCGCGCCGCCGTCGGAGAACAGCTGCGCCTTCCATTCGTCCGAGGTCTTCAGGAAGCTCGCGTTGACGAGGGCGAGCCCGTCGGATTTGACGCTGAAGGAGACGCAGATCATGGGCTGCTCGGGATCAGCGTATTCATAGACGACGTAGGAAACGCCCGGCTCAGCATCGTCCAGCTGAATGACGTCGGTGTGGGTGAGGATGTTCGACACGGCTGTCCATGCCACACCGAAACTTCCGTTCAGTATGGAAGGCAGCATGCCGGAAACGCGCAGCTGGATTCGCTGCAGCGTCTCTTTGTCCGCCGAGCCCGCCTTCAGCGCGACGCGCAGCAGCGCCTCGATTCCGTCGCTGTTGAGCTTCAGCACTGCGGCGCGGGTGGGTGAGGCGTAGGAATAGGCCAGCGTTTCGGCGGCCAGATCATTGATTTCACTGCTTCCGGAGTAGAGCAGCTCGACGTAATTGTCCAGCGAGCACACGTCCATAAAGTCCTCGATCGTCCGGTTCGCCGTGTCCATCAGCAGCGCGTCGGTATCCGGCTCCGACATCGCACAGGCGGAAAAGAGGGTCAGCAGCGCAAGAATCAGCGCAAGTTTCTTCAGCATATTTCCATGCCTCCTTTGCAAAATGCTTCTGCGCCCATGTTATCACGGCGCGATGGCCGCTGTCAAGGCGTTGACAGGCGGGAGCGGAGCTGTTATACTGAAAGGACACCCTCTGCACATCAGAAACGGGTTCCCGCCGGAGAGGCGGGGCACGGAACCGGCGTCGTTAACCGGCTTCCACCGCTTGGCAAGATACCGACCGTATGACTACCAGGGAGGCACCCAATGATTCAAGTGGAGCATCTGACCAAGACCTATCGCGTATCCCGCCGGGACGGCGGACTGATTCAGGCTGTGAAAGCCCTCGGACGGCGCGAAACCCAGGAGGTTCGTGCGCTGGACGACGTTTCCTTTTCCATTTCCGACGGCGAGATCGTCGGCTACATCGGCCCCAACGGCGCGGGCAAATCCTCAACCATCAAAATTCTCAGCGGCATTCTCGTGCCCGACGGCGGAAGCTGCGTGGTGAACGGCCGCGTTCCGTGGAAGGAGCGCAGAAAGCACGTGGCCGAGATCGGCGTGGTGTTCGGCCAGCGCAGCCAGCTCTGGTGGGACGTGCCGGTGGCGGATTCCTTCGAGCTGCTGCGGGAGATTTACCGCGTCGAACCGGCGCGCTATCGCCGCAATCTGGACGAGCTGACCCAGTATCTGGAGCTTGGACAGCTGCTGCGCACGCCCGCGCGCCAGCTGAGCCTCGGCCAGCGCATGCGCTGCGAGATCGCCGCGTCGCTGCTGCACGACCCGAAGGTGCTGTTTCTGGACGAGCCGACCATCGGTCTGGACGCGGTGAGCAAGCTGGCTCTGCGGTCGTTCATCCAGCGGCGCAGCGCCGAGCGCGGTACCACGGTGCTGCTGACCACCCACGACATGCAGGACATCGAGGCGCTGGCCGGGCGCATTCTGCTCATCGGCCACGGACGGCTGCTGCTGGACGGCGCCTTCGACGACGTGCGCCGCGTGGATCCTGGCGCGCAGTCGCTGGACGAGCTGGCCGCCGCGCTCTACGCGCGCTACGGCGTGTGAAGGGGGCGGGCGCATGAGAGCCTGTCTGGCCTTCTTCCGCATGCGGCTGCAAAGCGGCCTGCAATATCGCGCCGCCGCGCTGGCGGGAATCGTCACGCAGTTCTTCTGGGGCGGCATGGAAATCGGCCTGTATCGCGCGTTCTACGAGGGCGCGCCCGGGAAGTTTCCGATGGCGTTTTCCGCGTTGGTGAGCTATATCTGGCTGAGGCAGGCGTTTCTGGCGCTGCTGAACACATGGACGTATGAAAACGAGCTGTTCGACGCGATTCTGTCGGGCAACGTGGCCTATGAGCTGTGCCGGCCGTGTTCGCTGTGCGGCATGTGGTTTGCGCGCACGCTGGCGCTGCGGCTCAGCCGGGCGGCGCTGCGCTGCGGGCCGATTCTGGTGCTGGCGGCGCTGCTGCCCGCACCCTGGGGGCTGAGCCTGCCCGCTTCGGCGGAGCGTTTGCGCTGTTCGCGGCCTCGCTGCTGCTGTCGGCCTGCGTGGGCTCGGCGCTGTGCCTGCTGGTGTACTTCAGCTGTTTCTTCACTGTGTCGTCCGAGGGCATCCGCAGCGTGCTGCTGCCGGTGGCCGAGCTGCTCAGCGGCTCGCTGATTCCGCTGCCGATGATGCCGGATGGGCTGGCGAAGGCCATGGCGCTGTCGCCCTTCGGCGCGCTGTCCAACGCGCCGCTGCGCATCTACTCCGGCGATCTGGCCGGCGCGGACGCGTGGCTCACCGTGGGACTTCAGGTCTTCTGGCTGATTGTGATGCTCTCAGGCGGCGCGGCGCTTCAGCGGCGCGGCCTGCGCAGACTGTGCGTACAGGGAGGGTGAGCGATGCGGCTGTATCTGAAATTCTTCGCCATGCACTTGAAGAGCCGCATGGCCTATAAACGCTCGTTCTTCTTCAGCATCGTCGGCCAGTTCATGACCGCGTTCACGGCCTTTCTGGTGCTGAGCTTTCTGTTTCAGCGCTTTGGAACGGTGAAGGGCTACACCTACGGCGAGACGCTGCTGTGCGCGTCGGTGACGCTGACGAGCTTTGCGCTGGCCGAGAGCCTCTTTCGGGGCTTCGACCGCTTTCCCGCCATTTTTATCCGAAACGCGGAGTTCGACCGCATTCTCGTCCGCCCCCGGGGACTGATCTTTCAGGTGCTGTGTCAGGAAATCGAGTTTTCCCGGCTGGGCAAGCTGCTTCAGAGCCTGCTGATGCTGGGCGTCGGCATTTCCCGGTCGCCGGTGGTGTGGTCGGCGGGGAAGGCCGCACTGCTGGCGGCCATGGTGCTGGGCGGCACGGCGGTGTTCATCGGACTGTTTCTGATCTACGCGGCGCTGAGCTTCTTCACGCTGGAGGGACTGGAATTCATGAACTGTCTGACCGACGGCGCGCGGGAGTTCGCCGCCTATCCGCTGGACGTTTACGGAAAAGACGTGCTGAAATTCTGTACCTGCGTCGTGCCCTACGCGCTGTTTCAGTATTATCCGCTGACGGTGCTGCTGGGGCGGAGCGATCGGGCGCTGTATGCCTGCATGCCGCTGCTGAGCATCGCGTTTCTCGCGCCGTGCCTGCTTCTCTGGTTCGTGGGCGTTCGCAGATATAAATCGGCGGGATCGTGAAATCCAAAAACAGGGCCGCACGGAGCGTTCTTCTCCGTGCGGCCTTGTTTTTTACAGCTCGGTGTAGCCCATCAGATAGCGATCCACGGCCCGGGCGGCCTCGCGGCCCTCGCGGATGCCCCAGACCACCAGCGACTGCCCGCGGCGCATGTCGCCCGCGGCGAACACGCCGGGCGCGCAGGTGGCGTAATCTTCGGTGATTACCGCGCCGCGCGCGTCCACGGACGCGCCGAAGGCCTCGGGCACCGACGGGTCGCAGCCCACGAAGCCCGCGGCGATGAGCATCAGGTCGCAGGGAATCTCGCGCTCGGTGCCGGGAACCGGCTCGCGGCCGTTCAGGCTGACGATGCGCAGCGCGCGCACGCGGCCCTCCTCGTCCTTGAGGATCTCCTGCACCGTGGTGGTGAACAGGCGCGGATCCCTGCCGAACACGGCGATGGCCTCCTGCTGGCCGTAGTCGGTCTTGAGCACGCGCGGCCACTCCGGCCACGGATTGGACTCGGCGCGCGTCTCGGGCGGCTTGGGCATCATCTCCAGCTGCGTCACTCCGGCGCAGCCCATGCGGATGGACGTGCCCACGCAGTCGTTGCCCGTGTCGCCGCCGCCGACGATGACCACCTGCTTCTCCTTCGCGTCGATGGCCGGCGCGCCGTCCAGCAGGCGCTTCGTGGCCGCGGTCAGGAATTCCACGGCGAAGTGCACGCCCTGCGCGTCGCGGCCGGGCAGGTTCAGGTCGCGCGGCCGGTTCGCGCCGCAGCAGAGCACCACCGCGTCGTTCTCCCGGCGCAGCGCGTCCGCCGCCTCCGCCGTGTCGATGGGCGTTTCGGTGACGAAGCGCACGCCCTCGGCCTCCATCAGGCGGATGCGGCGCTCCACCACGCGCTTGTCCAGCTTCATGTTGGGAATGCCGTAGGTCAGCAGCCCGCCGGGGCGGTCGGAGCGCTCGTAGACGGTGACGCTGTGGCCGCGGCGGTTCAGCGTCTGCGCCGCGGCGAGACCCGAGGGGCCGCTGCCCACAATGGCCACGCGCTTTCCGCTGCGCACCCGGGGCGGGCGCGGCTGCATCCAGCCCTGCGCATAGGCCGTTTCGATGATGTACAGCTCGTTGTCGTGCACGGTGACGCTCTCGCCGTTTAAGCCGCAGGTGCACGCCGCCTCGCACAGCGCCGGGCAGACCCTGCCGGTGAATTCGGGAAAGCAGTTGGTCTTGAGCAGCCGATCCAGCGCGTGGCGCGGATTGTCCAGCCAGAGCATGTCGTTCCATTCGGGAATCAGATTGTGCAGCGGGCAGCCGGTGAACATGCCGCCGATTTTCTCGCCCGTCTGGCAGAAGGGCACGCCGCAGTTCATGCATCGAGCCGCCTGCTCCCGGCGCTTCGCGTCCGAAAGGGGCGTGCGGAATTCGTCGAAGCTCGCGATGCGCTTCAGCGGATCAGCCGCCGGCGCGGCTGCGCGGGAATAGAGCATAAATCCGTCTTTCTTACCCATTTTTCTCACCTGCCTTCGGTCGTTTCGCGGAAGGCCTCCAGCTCGGCCTCGTCGCGGGACATGCCCTGCGCCTCGCACCGGGCGATGGCGCTGAGCATCCGCCGGTAATCCCGGGGAATGATCTTCTTGAATTTGTCCGCGGACGCGTCGAAGTTTTCGAGAATGCGCCGGCCCTTTTCGGAGCCGGTCTGGCGCACGTGCTCCTCGATCATCGCCCGCAGCGTCTCCCGGTCGTGGTCGCTGCACAGCTCCTCGATGTCCACCAGCTGCTTGTTCACCCGGAGGTAGAGGTCGTGGTTTTCGTCCAGCACGTAGGCCACGCCGCCGGACATGCCCGCGGCGAAGTTGCGCCCGGTGCGGCCAAGCACGGCCACGCAGCCGCCGGTCATGTACTCGCAGCCGTGGTCGCCCACGCCCTCGACCACGGCGACGGCACCGGAATTGCGCACGGCGAAGCGCTCGCCCGCCTGACCGCAGACGTAGGCCTGGCCGCTGGTCGCGCCGTAGAGCGCCACATTGCCCACGACGATGTTCTCGTCCGCGGCAAAGCGCGCGTTCTTCGGCGGGAACAGCACCAGCCGGCCGCCGGAGAGACCCTTGCCGAAGTAGTCGTTGCTGTCGCCTGCGAGGCGGATGGTCACGCCCTTGGGCAGGAACGCGCCGAAGGACTGGCCGCCGCCGCCCTGCGCGTCGATGGTGAAGGTGTCCTCGGGCAGTCTGCTTCCGTACAGCCGCGTGACCTCGCTGCCGAGGATGGCTCCGAAGGCGCGGTCGGTGCTGGAGACGGTCAGGGCGATGCGCTGCGGCTCGGCGCGCGTCAGGTCGAATTCCTTGAGCAGCACGCGCTCGTCCAGCGTCTTCTGCGTCTGGAAGTCGAACACGTCCTCGGGAACGCGATGCTGGTTGATGTTCTGGCCGATGACGCGGCTTAGGTCGACGGTCGCGGCGCGATGGCTCGCCTGCTTCGGACGCATGCGCAGCAGATCGCCGCGGCCCACCAGCTCGTCCACGCGGCGAACGCCCAGCCGGGCCATGATGCCGCGCAGCTCCTCGGCGATGAACAGCATAAAGCGCATTACGTACTCGGGCTTGCCCTTGAAGCGCCTGCGCAGCTCGGGGTTCTGGGTGGCGATGCCCACCGGACAGGTGTCCAGATTGCACACACGCATCATCACGCAGCCCATGCACACCAGCGGCGCGGTGGCGAAGCCGAACTCCTCCGCGCCCAGCATGCAGGCCACGGCCACGTCCCGGCCGCTCATCAGCTTGCCGTCGGCCTCGATGGCCACGCGGCTGCGCAGGCCGTTCAGCGCCAGCGTCTGGTGCGCCTCGGCCACGCCCAGCTCCCAGGGGAGACCCGCGTTGTGGATGGACGTGCGCGGGGCCGCGCCGGTGCCGCCGTCCGCGCCGGAGATGAGAATCACCTGCGCGCCGGCCTTGGCCACGCCCGCGGCCACGGTGCCCACGCCCGCCTCGCTGACCAGCTTGACGCTGATGCGCGCCCGGCGGTTGGCGCACTTGAGGTCGTAGATCAGCTGCGCCAGATCCTCGATGGAGTAGATGTCGTGATGGGGCGGGGGAGAGATCAGGCTCACGCCCGGCGTGGAGCAGCGGGTGTGGGCGACCCATGGATAGACCTTGCCGCCGGGCAGATGCCCGCCCTCGCCGGGCTTCGCGCCCTGAGCCATTTTGATCTGAATTTCCTCGGCGCTCATCAGATATTCGCTGGTCACGCCGAAGCGGCCCGAGGCCACCTGCTTGATCTTCGAGCCCCGGGAGGTGTTCAGGCGCTCGCGGCGCTCGCCGCCCTCGCCGGAATTGGAGCGCCCGCCCAGCCGGTTCATGGCCTCGGCCAGACACTCGTGAGCCTCCTGAGAGATGGAACCGTAGGACATGGCGCCGGTCTTGAAGCGCCTGACGATCTCCTCCGCCGGCTCCACCTCGTCCAGCGGCACCGGCGTGCAGCGGTCGAAGGCGAACTCCAGCACGCCGCGCAGCGTGTGGGGCCGGGTCTCGTCGTCCACCATCTCGGTGTAGCGTCGGAAGGTCTCGAAGCTGTCCTCCCGCACGGCGCGCTGCAGTGTGGTGATGGTCAGCGGGTTGTAGAGGTGATCCTCCTTGTCGCCGCCGCTGCGTAGCCGATGGATGCCGATGGAGTCCAGTGTGGTGTCGTTTTCCAGCTCCAGTGGGTCGAAGGCCCGGTCGTGGCGGAATTCCACGTCCTCGTTGATTTCGGCCAGACCCACGCCGCCCACGCGGGAGACGGTCTTGGTGAAATAGCGGTCGATCACGTCTTTGGCGATACCCACGGCCTCGAAGATCTGGGCGCTCTGATAGGACTGGAGCACCGAGATGCCCATCTTGGAGGCCACGCGGCTGACGCCGCTCACGGCCGCGCCGATGTAATCCTGCTCGGCGGCGTGGCGATCCTTGTCCAGCAGACCCTTCTCGATCAGCTCATCCACGCATTCCAGCGCCAGATAAGGGTTGACCGCCCGCGCGCCGTAGCCCAGCAGCAGCGCGAAGTGGTGCACGTCCCGCGGCTCCGCCGTCTCCAGCACGACGCTGACGGCCGTGCGGCGGCGGGTGCGGATCAGATGCTGCTCCAGCGCCGAGACGGCCAGCAGCGACGGAATGGCCATGTGGTTTTCGTCCACGCCGCGGTCGGACAGAATCAGCACGTTGAAGCCGTTTTTATACGCCCGGTCGCAGGCGATGAACAGATGGTTCAGCGCCCGCTCCAGTGATTCGGTGCGGTAATAGAGCATGGAAATGGTCGTCGGACGGATGGCGGCGGCCTTGGAGGAGCGGATGCGCTGCAGGTCGGAATTGGACAGAATCGGCTTTTCCAGCCGCAGCACGGCGCAGTTCTCCGGCGTGTCCTCCAGCAGGTTTCCGTCGCTGCCCACGTAGACCGCCGTGTCGGTGACGATCTTTTCGCGAATGGCGTCGATGGGCGGATTGGTTACCTGGGCGAAGAGCTGACGGAAATAGGAAAACAGCGGCTGATGCCGTTCGGAGAGCACCGCCAGCGGAATGTCCGCGCCCATGGAGGCCGTCGGCTCCGCGCCGGTCTGCGCCATGGGCAGAATGACCTCCTTGACCTCCTCGTAGGTGTAGCCGAAGGCCTTGTACAGCCGGTCGCGCAGCTCCTGCTCCATGGGGGCGATGGCATGGTTGGGCAGCGGAAGATCGCTCAGCGAGAGCAGATTGCCGTCCAGCCATTCGCCGTAGGGCCGGCGCGCGGCATAGGACTCCTTCAGCTCGCCGTCGTCGATGATGCGCCTTTGCACCGTGTCCACCAGCAGCATCTGCCCCGAGCGGACGCGGGATTTGCGCAGAATCTTCTCCGGCGGAATGTCCAGCACGCCCACCTCGCTGGCCAGAATCAGCATCCGGTCGTCGGTGACGTAGTAACGCGCCGGGCGCAGACCGTTGCGGTCCAGCACCGCGCCCATCACGTCGCCGTCGGAGAACAGGATGGCCGCCGGGCCGTCCCAGGGCTCCATCATGGTGGCGTAATAGCGATAGAGATCCCGGCGGGTGCGGGAGACGTCGCGCTCGTTCTGCCACGGCTCGGGAATGGTCATCATCACCGCCAGCGGCAGCGGCACGCCGTTCATCATCAGGAATTCCAGCGTGTTGTCCAGCATGGCCGAGTCGCTGCCCTCGCCCTGAATGACCGGCAGCACCTTGTCCATGTCGCCCAGCATCACCGGCGAGGAGAGCGTCTCCTCACGGGCGATCATGCGATCCACATTGCCGCGGATGGTGTTGATCTCGCCGTTGTGCAGAATCAGCCGGTTCGGATGGGCGCGCTCCCAGCTGGGGAAGGTGTTGGTGGAGAAGCGGGAGTGCACCATGGCGATGGCGCTGACGAATTCCCCGCTCTGCAGATCGGGATAGAACGCCCGCAGCTGGGAGACGAGGAACATGCCCTTGTAGACGATGGTTCGGCTGGACATGGAGCAGACGTAGCTGTCGGCGTTGCTCTGCTCGAAGATTCGCCGGGCGGTGTAGAGCCGCCGGTCGAAGTCCAGACCCCGGGCAGTGTCCTCCGGGCGGGCGATGAACGCCTGCTCGATGACGGGCATGCAGGCGCGCGCCCGCTCGCCCAGCACGCCGGCGTTCACCGGTACCTCGCGCCAGCCGAGAAAGCGCAGCCCCTCCTTCTGCACCACGATCTCCATCAGCTTGCGCGCCTGCGCCCGCTTGAGCCGGTCGGGGGACAGAAACAGCATGGCCACGCCGTAGTCCCGCTCGCCGGGCAGCTCAAAGCTCAGCGGCTGCGCGCGGAAGAAGGCGTGGGGAATCTGAGTCATCAGTCCTACGCCGTCGCCGGTGCTGCCGTCCGCGTCCCTGCCCGCGCGGTGCTCCAGCTTTTCCACGATCTTCAGCGCCTGATCCACGATGGCGCGGCTCTTCTCGCCGTCGATGCTGACCACCGCGCCGATGCCGCACGCGTCGTGCTCCATTTCGGGCAGATAGAGGTTGTTCGTCGTGCTTTCCTGATGCTTCATATGCCTCACCCTCGCGCGTTTTTTCGATAAAAAGAAGGGCAGGGGCGCTTTGAATTCTCACAAAGCGCCCTTGCCCTGCGTTGGAGGTATTCTATCAGAAACCATCCGTGTTGTCAACGGGAAATGCAGGCCGCGAATGTTGCTTTTTCGTTTTGATTGCACGACGATGGCCTTTGCGCCGGTCTGTGCAGCTTTTTCGATGGCGAAACTGCAAATGTGAATTTTCGATGAAGCCCTTGACAACCGCCATGCGGAGGCGTATACTTACCGACATGCAAGGGCGCATGGCGAAGAGCAAAACTTCGCTTTGCGTCCTTGCGCCTTTATACACACTGCGATGACGAAGAAAAGTACCCCGAAAACCGCGCCCACAGAGAGCGGACGGCGCTGGAAAGTCCGCGGGCGGATCGGGCGAACGAACCCTTCCGAGCCCAAACCCAACGCGCGAAAGCGCCAGTAGGGGCGGCGGGCGCGGCCCGTTACAGCCGTCGGGACTTGTCAGAGCCCTTTGAGAAGCAAATCAGGTGGCACCACGGAGAGCGGCCTTCGTCCTGAAAACCAACAGGGCGCCGCATCATCTTACGGAGGTGCTGTTTTTATGTGTTCCATCTTTGGCGTTGAGACCCGCTCCATTCCCTATGCGCAGATTCAGGAGAGCTTTGACCAGACCGTTTCCCGCGGCCCCGACAGCTCCAAGCTCATCGAGGTGCCCTGCGGATGGCTGGGCTTCCATCGGCTGGCCATCATGGGCCTGAACGAAAAGGGCATGCAGCCCTTCGAGCTGGACGGCAACTGCGTGGTCTGCAACGGCGAGCTGTACGGCTTCCGCCCCATCCGCGAGCGGCTGAAGGCGCACTATGAATTCAAGAGCGAATCGGACTGCGAGATCCTGCTGCCGCTGTACCGCGAGTACGGTCTGGAGATGTTCCGCACGCTGGACGCGGAATTCGCACTGATTCTCTACGACGCTCAGCGCGGCTCCTTCGTCGCCGCCCGCGACCCCATCGGCATTCGTCCGCTGTACTACGGCCGCACTGCCGACGGCTCCATGACCTTCGCCAGCGAGCCGAAGAACCTCGTGGCGCTGTGCGACGAGGTGCTGCCCTTCCCGCCGGGATGCTACTGGGCGGACGGCGAATTCACCCGCTACGCCGACCCGGCGCACGTGGATCAGTTCGTCATGGAGGACGAGGCGACCGTCTGCCGCCGCCTGCATGAGCTGCTGACCGCGGGCGTGGAGAAGCGGCTGGACGCGGACGCGCCGGTGGGCTATCTGCTCAGCGGCGGCCTGGACAGCTCGCTGGTGTGCGCCATCGCCGCCAAGAAGCTGGGCAGGAAGATTCGCACATTCTCCATCGGCATGGACGTCGACGCCATCGACCTGAAGTACGCCCGCAAGGTAGCCGACTTCATCGGCAGCGAGCACACCGAGGTCATCATCTCCGAAAAGGATGTGCTGGACGCGCTGGAGACCGTGGTGCATCTGCTGGGCACCTACGACATCACCACCATCCGCGCCAGCATCGGCATGTATCTGGTCTGCAGATACATCCACGAGCATACAGATGTGCGCGTGCTACTCACCGGCGAAATCTCCGACGAGCTGTTCGGCTACAAGTACACCGACTTCGCGCCCGACGCGGCGGCGTTCCAGCGCGAGGCGGAAAAGCGCATCCGCGAGCTGCACATGTACGACGTGCTGCGCGCCGACCGCTGCATCTCCTACAACTCCCTGGAGGCCCGCGTGCCCTTCGGCGATCTGGAATTCGTCCATTACGCCATGTCCATTGACCCGGAGCTGAAGATGAACCGCCACAACATGGGCAAGTTCCTGATTCGTCAGGCTTTCGCCGACGACCACATCCTGCCCGACGAAATCCTCTGGCGGCAGAAGGCGGCGTTCAGCGACGCGGTGGGTCACTCCATGGTGGACGACCTGAAGGCCTACGCCGAAAGACAGTACACCGACGAGGAATTCCGCGCCGGCTGCGAAAAGTACGATTTCGCCCGTCCCTTCACCAAGGAGAGCCTGCTCTACCGCGAGCTGTTCGAGAAGTACTATCCTGGACAGGCCCACATGGTCGCCGGCTTCTGGATGCCCAACCGCGAATGGCCGGGCTGCGACGTGGACGACCCGTCGGCCCGCGTGCTGAAGAACTACGGCGCGAGCGGAGAATGAGATCAATATATATAGTAGAAAGAGGAGCTGCCCGCAAAGCATGGGCGGCTTCTTTTTTGCGCCCGGGACTTTGCAGAAGTGGAAAGATGTGCTATAATTCAGACAGCAAAATGAAACCGAGGGAGGGGATTCATCCTATGGCATTGCTGCACGTGGATTTCTTTTCGGACGTGCTGGGCATGTGCACCAACATGGACGTGATTCTGCCGGAAACCACCGTGGGCCAGATCGGCATGGAGGGACACGGCTCGGACGGCAAATGCCCCACGCTGTACCTGCTGCACGGCATGAGCGACGACCATACCATCTGGCAGCGCCGCACGTCCATCGAGCGCTACGCGTCGGAATACAATCTGGCGGTGGTCATGCCCACGACGCATCTGGGCTGGTACACCGACATGGACATGGGCTACGATTACTGGACGTTCGTTTCGAAGGAGCTGCCTGAGATCTGCCGGCGCTTCTTCCCCCAGATGAGCGCCCGCCGTGAGGACACCTTCGCCGCCGGACTGTCCATGGGCGGTTATGGCGCGATGAAGTGCGGCCTGCTGGCTCCGGAGACCTTCTCCTGCTGCGCGTCGCTCTCCGGCGAGCTGGACATCGCCGATACCTGCGAGCACGGCGGCCTGAACGAGGACGGCGGCTACTGGCGCGACGTCTTCGGCGCGCCCGATCAGGTGCGCGGCAGCGACAACGACCTGCTGGCCGTGGCCGAGCGTCTGGCGCAGTCGGGCGGCCCGAAACCGAAGGTCTACATCTGGTGCGGCACCGAGGACTTCCTCTATCCGCACAACACGAGCATGCGCGATCAGCTGAACCGTCTGGGCTACGACCTGACCTATGAGGAGAGTCCCGGCGACCATCAGTGGAAATACTGGGACGAAAAGATTCAGACGGTGCTGAAATGGCTGCCGCTGAAGGGCTGAGAGGAGGAGCACAATGGCACTGATTCACATCGGATTTTTCTCGGAAGCGCTGGGCATGTGCGTCAACTGCGACGTGGTGCTTCCCCAGACGGCCTCGGGACAGATCGGCATGGCCGCGCAGGCGCGGGACGGCCGGCATCCCACGCTGTGGCTGCTGCACGGCGCGTCGGACGATCACACCGTCTGGCAGCGCCGCACGTCCATCGAGCGCTATGCCGCGCCGCTGGGGCTGGCGGTGGTCATGCCCGCGGTGCAGCTTTCGTCCTACGCCAACATGGCGCACGGCGGCCGGTTCTACGACTACGTCGCCGACGAGCTGCCGAAGAAGATGCGCACGTTCTTCCCTCTGTCCGACCGGCGCGAGGACAACTTCATCGCCGGGCTGTCCATGGGCGGCGCGGGCTGCCTGAAGATCGGTCTGGCCAATCCGGAGCACTACGCCGCCATCGGCTGCCTGAGCGCCGGCGCGTCCAATTTCCGCAAGGCCAATCTGGACAATCCCGCGTGGGTGCGCCGAAATCGGATGACCTACGGCGACCGCTCGCTGGAGGGCACCGAGGAGGACGTGCTGGGCAATGCCCGGAGAATTGTATCCGAGGGCAGGCCCGCGCCGCGCATCTTCCACGCTGTGGGCGGAGACGACTTTCTGCTGGAGAACGCCCGGCAGACCCGGGACTTCTTCCAGTCCATCGAGGGCAATCCCTTCGATTACACCTATGTCGAAGCGCCGGGCGCGCACACCTGGGAATTCTGGGACGAGCACATTCAGGATTTCCTGCGCTTTACGGGCCTTACGCCTCAGGAGAACATCCGAAACTGATTCGAAGGAGCCGACCATGATCGAATTCCGCAGACTGACCGACGCGGCGGACGCGCGCTATGCCGACGCCATCGCCCTCTATAAGGAGAGCTTTCCCCTTCACGAGCAGCGCCTGCCCGAATCGCAGGCCGCGATTCTGAAGGACGGGGCATACCACTTCGACCTGATCTACGACGGCGGCGAGTGGATGGGGCTGATGCTCTGGTGGGAGGCGGAGACCTTCCTCTATGTGGAGCATTTCTGCATCCTGCCCGCGGCGCGCAATCGCGGCTGCGGCGGGCGGGCGCTTGCGCGTCTGGCGGAGAAGGGCAAGACGGTGCTCCTCGAGATCGACCCGCCGGTGGACGAAATCTCCCTTCGGCGCGAGGCCTTCTACGAGCGCTGCGGCTATCGCGCCAACATTCATCCCCACGTCCATCCACCCTATCGCGCGGGCTTTCCCGGCCACGAGCTGGTGGTCATGTCCCGGCCGGAGAAGCTGAGCCATGCGGAGTACGGCGAATTTGCGGAATATCTCCGGGAGCGCGTCATGGGTCAATGAGGCATTGACAAGCGTGCCCGGCAGAATTATACTAATGAATGGTAAAAATGCTACTTCCGTTGGAGGGAAAACACCATGAGCAATTTTTTTGAGACCAACCGCACGAATCTTGAAAACTTCCGCCGCGTTTCCGGCACGGTGGGCGCTCGCGCCGACTACGTTCAGGGCGGCGGCGGCAACACCTCGGTCAAGCTGGACGGCGGCCTGATGGCCATCAAGGCCTCGGGCTACTGCCTGAAGGACATCGACGTGGACAAGGCCTACGCGGTGCTGGACTACGTTTCGCTGCGCGATTTCTACAACAACACCGACCCTAAGACGCTGGACGACGTGGAAAAGACCGGCTCCGAGCGCGCAAAGGCGTCCATTCAGACCATCGAAGGTCTGGCGGCGCTGCGTCCGTCGGTGGAGGCGGGCTTCCATTCGCTGCTGGATCGCTTCGTGGCCCACAGCCACAGCGTCTACGCCAATCTGGCCACCTGTGCTGAGGACGGCCGCGCGGTCGTCGCCAGGGCGCTGGAGGGCGCGGACTACACCTGGGGCTTCGTGCCCTACACCGATCCCGGCGCGCGCCTGACCTTCTCCATCCGCGACGAGCTGGCCCGCGTGGAAAAGGAGACCGGCAAGCGCCCGGCGGTTATCTTCATGCAGAACCACGGCCTGATCGCCCACAGCGACGACGCGGACGAGTGCCTGCGCATCCATTCCGACTGCAACGCCCGCATCGCGGCGGCCTTCGGCGTGAAGGACGGCGATTTCCCGGCGGTTTCCGTGCGCGAAATCGAGGGCGGACTGGTGGAGGCGGTCTCTCCGCTGCTGTCCGACTGCCTGAAGAGCGGCGAATACACCGAGAAGTTCCTGCTGGAATCCCCGCTGTATCCCGATCAGCTGGTGTTCCTGACCGGCTCCTTCGCCTTCGGCGCGAATCCCGCGGAGGGCATGTGCGCCGCGGATCCGGCCACGGGCCGCGTCGTGTTCAACATGCCGGCAGCCAAGGCGCAGATCATCGCCGAGACGCTGACCTGCGTGGTTTACATCGCCGAGACGCTGAAGCGCTCTGGCCACACCCTTTCCACCATGGACGAGGCCGCGCGCGCGTTCATCGCCAACTGGGAGAGCGAGAAGTATCGCAAATCTCTGGCGGGCAAGAAATAAGAAAATTTGAAGCGGAAGAGAGCGCCGAGCGCGCTTTCTCCCGCTTTTTGTGAAAATGAAGGAGGAAAACGCATGATTCCCAAGACCATGCGGGCGCTGGTTGCCCATGGACAGGGCGATTATCGGCTGGAGGAGATTCCGGTTCCCGCCGTCGGCCCGGACGACATTCTGCTTCGGGTGGAGGCCTGTGGAATCTGCGCGGGCGATGTGAAGGCGACTCATCCCACGGCGCGGTTCTGGGGCGGCGACGGCATGCCCGGTTTCTGCGAGCCGCCGTTCGTGCCCGGCCACGAGTTCATCGGCGAAATCGCCGCCATGGGCGAGAACGCGTCGGGGCGCTTCAAGGTGGGCGACCGAATCGTCTCCGAGCAGATCGTGCCCTGCGGCGAGTGCCGCTATTGCCGGCGCGGCCAGTACTGGCTCTGCGTGCCGCACAACGTCTATGGTTTCAAGGAGTTTCTGGGCGGCGGCATGGCGGAGTACGTCCGCCTGCCCAAGGGGAGCATCAACTACGCGGTGCCCAAATCGCTGCCCATGGAAAAGGCCGTGCTGATCGAGCCCTACGCCTGCTCGCTCCACGGCGTGCGGCAGGCGAACGTCACCGTGGACGACGTGGTGGTGCTGGCCGGTGCGGGCACGCTGGGTCTGGGCATGGTCGGCGCGCTGAAAATGCGCAATCCGAAAAAGCTGATCGTGCTGGACATGGTGGACGAGCGTCTGCAGAAGGCGCGGGCCTTCGGCGCGGATGTGACGATCAATCCCGGCAGGGAAAACGCGCTGGAGAAGGTGCTGGCGCTGACGGACGGCTACGGCTGCGACGTGTATCTGGAGGTCACGGGTCATCCTTCTGCGGTGCAGCAGGGGCTGGACATGATCGCCAAGGGCGGAACCTTCGTGGAATTCTCCGTCATGAGCGGCGCGTCTACCAACGACTGGAGCATCATCGGCGACGCGAAGGAGATCACCATCCGCGGCTCCCAGCTCAGCCCGCACTGCTTTGAGCCGACCATCGAAAACATCGCGGACGGCAAAGTGCCCACCGACGGCGTGGCGTCCCACGTGTTTCCGCTGGAGCGCTGGCAGGAGGCTTTTCAGATTGCCGAGAGCCGCAGCGCGCTGAAGGTCGTGCTGGTTCCGTAAGAGAAGCATTGGTAAAAAAACCGCCCTCCGATTTTTAATCGGAGGGCGGTTGCATCTGCCCGATCACTTCTCCCAGGGGAACACGTACTCCGTCAGGCCCAGCTCGTCGCGGATCTGCGAGATCTCGTGCTGCACGGATTCGTTGATGGGCACGCCGTCCTTGCGGGCGAGGCGGATTTCGTATTCCTTCTCGCCGGCGGTGTAGATGCGGTCGGCGCCGGGCATTCTGCGGGACGCGCGGACGCCGCGGATGATGTCTCCGGCCTTCTTGCGGCAGAGCTCCTCGCCCAGGAAGTGGTTGGTGTCGATGGCGATGAAGAAGTGGCCCAGGCGGGGAGAGCACTTGTTGCCGTTCTCGTCCACGCCGTTGAGCTGCTTTCCGAAATAGCCGTCCTGCAGCACGGAGGACAGGAACTCCACGAACATGGCGAAGCCGTAGCCCTTGTATCCGCCCAGCGCCTCGCCGATACCGCCCACGGTGACCAGCGCCGCGGTGTTCTGGCGGATGCGCTTGAGCGCCACGCCGGCGTCGCCGGTCACGGGTTCGCCGTCCTCGCCGATGACGGTGCCGGGATGCACCTCTTCGCCGATGCGCTCGTAGTATTCGAACTTGCCGTTCTGGGTGATGGAGGTGGCGCAGTCAAAGTTGAAATCGAAGGGCTCGTCCGTGGGCACGCCCAGGGTGAAGGGGTTGGTGCCGAACATGCCCTCGGTGCCCCAGGTGGGCGCGACGGAGGGACGGGCGTTGGTGCCGGTCATGCCGATGCAGCCGGCCTTGGTGGCCATGGAGGTGTAGTAGCCGGCGATGCCGTAGTGGCAGGAATTGCGAACCACGACCATGCCCATGCCGTACTTCTTGGCCTTTTCAATGGCCATCTGCATGGACTTGTAGCCGATGACCTGGCCCATGCCGTCGTGGCCGTCCACCACCGCAGTGGTCTCGGTCTCCTTGACGATTTCGAAGTTCGTCACGGCCTTCTGCACGCCGGACTTGATGCGATCCAGATAGATGGGCTTGAAGCGGTTCACGCCGTGGGACTCGATGCCGCGGCGGTCGGACTCCAGCAGCACGTCGGTGCAGATCTTCGCGTCTTCCTCGGGAATGCCGTACTTTTCAAAGGCCTCGGTCACAAAACGGGTAATCGTATCCCAATCCACGATGTACTTATTGCCAGCCATATTTGTTCCTCCTTACTGCGGGCGGTCATGAAAAAGAGAGTCGCAAAGCGAGGAAGGGGAGATTTCTCCACTTCGCCCGGCTACTACTCTCATCTCTGTCGCCGCTTTGATTATAGTATACCATATTCGTCGCCGACATACAAGTGAAAAACCCATTAAGAGGAAGAGAGCGCGAAACGAACGAAAAGGTTTACAGAAAAGTCGGAATTCGCGGGGTTTCAATCCGTGTGATGTCATTGTATAATAGTCTAAATTGGAGATGTTTTATTCTTCGCCGAATGAAGCGCATCCAATCTTCAGCGTTCAGACGGCTCGCGGGCCGGGAAAGGAATACAGTATGTCGAAAATCAAAACCAGCATCGGCGGTCAGGCTCTGATCGAGGGAATTATGATGCGCGGGCCGGTCAAGACGGCCATGGCCGTGCGCGGCCCCGGCGGGGACATCGTTCTGGAGGAGAATCCCACCAAGGGCGCGAACCGGCCGAAGATCTGTCGGCTGCCCGTCATCCGAGGCGTGTTCGGCATGATCGATTCGCTGACGGTGGGCTATAAGTGCCTGATGCGCTCGGCGGAAATCAGCGGAATGGACGAAGAGGAAAATGAAAAGGCCGCGGCCAAGCGCGCGAAGAAGAACGAACAGCGCGCCGCCAAGGGCAAGCCGCCGCTGCCCGAGGGCCCCACGCTGTCGGACAAGCTGTTCAACACGCTGCTGATGCCGCTGGCCACGGTGCTGGCGGTGGCGCTGGCCTTCGGGCTGTTCTACTGGCTGCCCATGCAGCTGTGGAACTGGATCGTCCCCAGCGGCACCCACAGCTATTTTGCCCGCGCCTGCTTCGAGGGCGTGCTGCGCATTCTGATCTTCGTGGGCTACATCTGGGCGACCTCGCTGATGAAGGACATCCGCCGCACCTACATGTACCACGGCGCGGAGCACAAGACCATCTTCTGCTACGAGGCGGGCCTTCCGCTGACGGTGGAGAACATCCGCCCACAGCGGCGCTTCCATCCCCGCTGCGGCACGTCGTTCTTGATTCTGACGCTCATCGTGTCCATCGTGGTGTCCATGTTCATCCGCATCGACTACATGCCGCTGCGCATGGCGGTGAAGCTGCTGACGCTGCCGCTGATCGTGGGTCTGGGCTACGAGCTGATCAAGCTGGCCGGCCGGCATGAGAACTGGTTGACGCGCATCATCTCCGCGCCGGGCATGGCCCTTCAGCACCTGACGGTGTTCGAGCCGGACGACAGCATGATCGAGTGCGCCATCGCCGCCATGGAAAAGGTCATCCCCGAGGACGGCAGCGACCATATCTGAAAAATCTGAAAAAAGCCTTTGTTCAAGGGTGAATCAAATGAAAAAGAAAAACGCCGCCGTCAACCGGCGGTTCGACGAGTCCGACGGAAGAAAGCGCGTGCTGCTGCTGCCAATGCTGGCGCTGGCGCTGACGCTCATCGTCGAGGGCTGCAACCAGAAGGGCGTGCCCGGCCTGTGGCGCTATATCACCGGCCGGCCGCTGTATTTCCTGTACAATTTTCTGATCGTGCTGACGACGCTGACGTTCTCCGAGCTGTTCAAGCGGCGCAAGGCGGTGCTGTACACCACCGGCGTGGCCTGGATCGGCCTGGGAATCGCCTGCTTCATGGTCTCCCGGGAGCGCACCCAACCGTTCACGTCCATGGATCTTCTGATGCTCAAGGACGCGATCACGCTGACCACGCTGTACTACACCTGGCCGCAGATCATCCTGATGTTCGGCTCCATCTTCGCGGCTCTCGTGCTGGTCATCTGGATGATTACGCGCCTGCCCAAACGGCGTAAGGTCAACTACACGCTGTCGCTGTCCGTCTTCTGCGGCTTTCTGACGCTGTGCTGCTGCCTGTGCTCACTGGGCATCTACTTCGGCCTGTTCCCGAGATATTACGACAACCTCGTGGACGCCTACGAGCAGTACGGCTTCGCCACGTGCTTCACCTTCACCTTCGGAGACATGGGCGTGAAGAAGCCCAGCGAGTATTCCGACGAAAAGGTGACGGACATCGTGGAGGAGATCGACGACGGCCCCGAGGCCACGCCGGAAGCGCCCGCGCGGCACATCTTCGGCGTGAGCGACCAGCTGGAGCGCCCCAACATCATCTATGTCCAGCTGGAATCCTTCTTCGACGTGAACACCATCATCGGCGCGGAGTATTCCGAGGATCCCACGCCCAACTTCAACCGCCTGTCCCGGGAATTCCCCAGCGGCGAGCTGTACGTTCCGTCCATCGGCGGCGGCACGGCGAACGTGGAATTCGAGATGCTCTCCGGGCTGAATCTGGACTTCTTCGGCGCGGGCGAGTATCCCTACAGTACCGTCCTGCAGGATACCACCTGCGAAACCATCGCCTACAACCTGCGCGAGCAGGGCTACGCCACCACGGCCATGCACAACCACACGGGCACGTTCTACGACCGCAACGAGATCTATCCGCGCCTGGGCTTCGAGCATTTCGTCTCTCAGGAGTACATGCCCTATGTGACCTACACCGAGGTGGGCTGGGCAGAGGACGTGATCCTCGTGGACGAGATCCTGAAGGCGCTGGAGGCCACGCCCGATCAGCGCGACTTCGTGATGGCCATCACCGTGGAATCCCACGGCAAATACGACGAAAACTACACCTATCACGAGGGTGATCCGGTGGTGCTCTCGCTGCCGGAGCAGATCAACAAGGACAGATTCTCCAGCTATCTGCACCTGATCTCCCAGACCGACCAGTTTATCGGCAAGCTGATTCAGCGGCTGGAGCTCTACGACGAGCCGGTGATCTGCGTGTTCTACGGCGACCATCTGCCGGGTCTGGACTTCACCGCCGATCTGCTGACCACGGGCAGCCTGTACGCCAGCCGCTACGTCGTCTGGAACAATTTCGGCGGCGAATTCGAAGCGCCCGACCTTCAGGCCTATCGCGTCAGCGCCAACCTGCTCAAGCAGCTGGGCATGTCCGGCGGCGTGATCACCCGCTTCCATCAGTCCGCGGCGCTGGACGGCAGCGACGAGGGCTATCTGGACAAGCTGCAGGTGCTGGAATACGATCTGCTGTACGGCGATCTGAGCGTCTACGACGGCGTGAATCCCTATGCGCCGGTGGCGGATTTCCAGATGGGCAGCGTGCCCATTGAGATCACCGCCGTGTCCGACCGCTATGGCCGCGTGCTGGTGGACGGGCGCAACTTCACCGAGTGCAGCGTGATTCTCATCGACGGAGAGAGCCACCCCACGGCCTTCGTCAGCAGCTCGGAGATCGTGGCCATTGTGCCGCGCACCACGCCGGTGAGCGAGGTCTGTGTGGCGCAGGTCGCCCCCGACGGCACCGAAATGAGCCGCACCGACGTTTTCACCGTGGACAATACGCCGGGAAGATAAAATCGGCCCGCCATCGCGCGATGGCGGGCTTTGTCGCGGAGAGAAGAAGGGCGCGGAAAAAGCGGTTTCCGCGGCATTGCTGAGGAACTGCCTGCGGGAAAAGAATATGAAGCCGCCTTTGCATTGAAAGCGCAGGGCGGCTTTGCTGTATTCAAATGGAGAAGGTCAGCCGACGAACCGCAGCTTTGCGGCCGTCGGTTGGCCTTCTTTCGGAGCGCACGCTCCGGTCGGTCTGCGCTGGGCGTGTTTTCCCCTCAGATCAGACTCTTGAGCTTCTTTTCGCAGAAATCGCACAGCTCCCGGGCGAACTCGGCGTTGGCAGATTCGGCGACGATGCGGAATTCCGGGCGGCGCTCGTCGGGGCAGACCCAGCCCCAGCCGCCGTCCCGGACGAAGCGCACGCCGCCGCCCAGCTCGGTCTGGGCCTCGCCCTCGGCGAAGGCGCGCAGCACCCGGGCGGTCTCCGAGGCGGGCACGTCCACGGTGCGGCTGCGGCGGCACACGCCGGGCATGGCCGCGCGCCACTGAGCCAGCGTCCAACCGCGCCGCGTCAGGTGCGAAAGCGCCGTCAGCGCCAGCCGCAGCCCGTCGAAGTTCAGCCGCCATTGCAGCGGCGAGCGCTCGGCCAGCAGATTCATCCACAGCGCCGTCTCGCCGGAGACGTAGGTCGCCTTGGCGTGGAGCGGCGCGGCCAGCTCGGCGGCGGCGCGGGTGGCCGACGCGGGCAGCCATAGCTCCTTCTCGCCCGATTCCAAAGCCGTCCATGCCGCGAGCAGCTGCTGCTCGGCCTCGTTCAGCGCGCCCTGCGCGTCGGCCAGCACGGCGCGTTCGCCGCGCTCGTCCAGCCAGATTCCCAGCTCGTCCGGCGCAAGCTCCGTCTCGCGCTCGTCCCAGCCGAAGCGCGCCGTCAGTCCCGCCCGGGCAAAGACGCGCTCGGCGATGGACAGCAGCTGGGCCGACTGGGCGTGCACGGCCACCCGCGGCGCGTCGGCGGGATCGGCGGTGAAGTCCGCCGCCGCGTCGGCGACATACGCAAAGTCCGTAAGCCCTGCGGGCAGAACCGGTCGGGTGAGCCGGGAGAAGGGGCCGGAGTAATCGTGCCGGGCGAGCATGGCGTTGATGGCGCGCTGCTCCCGGGAGGACAGCAGCGCGCCGCGCTCGTTCAGCGGAATCAGGCAGCCGGACTCGATCCACGCGGCGGCGGGAGCGCGCAGCGTCCGCTGGGCATGGCGAAGCTGAGGCAGCGTGCACGCGCCCGCGTCCAGCACCTGAAGGCCCTGAGCCATGGCACCGGCGGCCACGGCGTGCCAGAGCGCGTCGGACACGGCGGACGCGTCCCGGCCCAGCAGCAGCTCGCCGGGCTGGAGCACCGACGCGCAGGCCTGAGCGGCCCGGGTCGCCTGGGCCGGCGAGGTCAGCGCGACGGCTCCCGCGGCGAAGCCCTCGGCGCGGCGGCTGCCCCAGACGAGGTTCGCGTCCACCCGCGCGCAGTCCGCCGCGGCCTTGCCGGGCCAGAGCCGAACGCCGGGCAGAACGATGGCCCGCTCGCCGACGGATGCGCCGGTGCCCAGCACGCTTTCCTCGAAGGCCTGCGCGCCCGCGCCGAGGGAGGCGTTGGCGCCCAGCACGCAGCCCCGGGCGTGCGCGCCGTCGTCCATCCGCGCGCCGTCCCAGAGCACCGAGCGCTTGACGCTCGCGCCCCGGCTCACCACGCAGCCCTCGCCCAGCACCGAGCCCGCGCCGATGCGCGCGCCCGCCAGCACGCGGCTTCCCCTTCCGATGGCGCAGGGACTCTCCAGCACGGCGGTTGGGTCGATCTGCGCGTCCGGCGCAAGGGACACGCCGCCGGGCGCGGGAGCCAGCGACGGCAGGCGAATCTCCCCGCGCAGCGCGGCCTCGTGGGCGCTCAGATAGGCGGGAACGTCGCCCACGTCGCACCAGTAGCCGTCCATGACGTAGCCGAACAGCGGCGCGCCCTCCTCGGCCAGCCGAGGAAACAGATCGTGGCCGAAGTCGTAGGGCCGGTCGGCGGGAATGCGGTCGAGCACCTCGGGTTCGAGAATGTAGACGCCCGTGTTGATGAGGTCGGACACGAGGTCGCACCGGCCGGGCTTTTCATAAAACCGGCGGATGCGGCCGTCCTCGTCCATGCACACCACGCCGTACTCCGACGGGTTCGGCTCGCGGCGCAGCACCAGCGTGGCCAGCGCGCCGCGCTGTCGATGGAACGCCGCGGCTTCGGTCAGGTTCAGGTCGGTCAGGCCGTCGCCGGAGAGCACGGCGAAGGTCTCGTCAAGCATCTCGCGCGCCTGACGCACGCCGCCGGCGGTGCCCAGCGGCGCGGGCTCCACAAACCAGCGCAGGCTCACGCCCAGCGCCGAGCCGTCGCCAAAGTAATCCAGAATCGCGTCGGGCTGATAGCCCAGCGTGGCGGCGATCTCCGTCACGCCGTGGGCGGCCAGCAGCTCGACGGCATATTGCATGATGGGCCGGTTCATCAGCCGCATCATCGGCTTCGGGCAATCGCAGGTCAACGGTCGCAGGCGAGAGCCCTCGCCGCCCGCCATGATGATCGCCTTCATGAAAATTCCACATCCTCTATTGAAAAAATGGCGCGCCGGGTTCCGGCACGGAAAAATACCGCGTTGCAGTATCTATGCGCCATTTTTCCCGAAATGGCTTCATTTCATACGAGCCGCGAAATTTAACGGGCAAATTGAGCATAAAAAGCCGCCCGACCTTCCCAAAGATCGGGCGGAAAAACGTTTATGTCCTCGCGCGGCGCGGGCGGTAGATGATCCAGCCGCAGGCGAGGCTCCATGGGATGGCGACGAAGATGTCCAGAACGGAGTGCTGCTTGACGAACACGGTGGACGCGCAGATCAGCAGCGCCAGCGCGGCGACGGGAACCATCCAGCCGCGCTTTTTCTTCGGCAGCGCGCGATGGACGGCCAGCGCTGCGCCGCAGCAGCCGATGACGTGCATGCTGGGGCAGACGTTGGTGTTGGTGTCGGCGGAATAGATCCAGCGGAGAATCTCCGTGCAGAAATTCTCCCTGGGAAAGGCCGCCGGGCGCAGATCCTGTCCATTTGGGAAGAGCAGGCAGAAGATCACCGCCGAGGAAAAGCCCAGCCCGATGTAGAGCATGTATTTGCGAAAGGCCTCGCCGTCCTTCAGCAGGAAGATGAGCCCCGGAATCACCAGAAAGGGATACCACATCACGTAGGGCAGCGCGAACCACTCGCAGAAGGGAATTTTGTCGTCCAGCGGCAGATAGGAAACCCAATAGTGATCCACCACCAGCCGCTCGGCCAGAAAAAACAGGCACAGATAGGCCGGAAGAATGGCGACGTAGATCAGATGCGACCATTTTCCGCGATGCTTCAACGCTTACAACCTCCATAAACCAAGCCTGAACATTATTATAGCATCGCGGCGGCCCGATGAGAAGAAAAAATGTGTGAAAAGTTTGGCAATGCCCGCGAATTTCCCGTCAGACGACATAATTTTCGCCCCGAATGAATACATATACCCCGGAAGCTGAGGGGAAAGGGATGAAATTTATGGAGAAAATACGCGTGATGCTCGCCGAGGACAACCAGAGCATACTGCGCCTTTTGTCGGACTTTTTATCGGGCAAGCCGGAGATCGAGCTGGTGGCGGCGGTGTCGGACGGCGCGGCCATCCTCGACGCGGTGCGCGAGCACGGGCCGGACGTGCTGGTGATGGACGTAATCATGCCGCGCAAGGACGGCTTCATGGCGCTGGAGGAGCTGGGGCGCCTCGACGAATGCGCGCGGCCGAAGGTCATCGTGCTCACCGGCCTCTCCCGGGACGATTTCATCATGCGCGCCATCGCCCTGGGCGCGAGCTATTACATGGTCAAGCCCTTCGATCTGCACGTGCTCTACCATCGCATTCTTGAGGTGGCGGGGGAGGAACCGGACGTGGTCGCGTCGTCCGCGCCCCGCGGCGAGGCGGCGGAATCCACCGACGAGCAGATCACCAATCTGTTCCTGACGCTGGGCATTCCCGCCCACATCAAGGGCTATCAGTATCTGCGCGAGGCCGTGCGCATGGTGATGGAGAACCACGACGTCATCAACCGCATCACCAAGGAGCTCTATCCCGGCATCGCCCGGAAATTCGGCACCTCTGCCAGCAAGGTCGAGCGCGCCATGCGCCACGCCATCGAGGTGGCATGGACGCGCGGCCGGCTGGACACGGTGAACCAGATGTATGGCTACAAGGTGTTCCAGAAGGACGACAAACCAACCAACGGCGAGTTCATCTCCTGCGTGGTGGAGAAGCTGAGCGTGAAGAAGAGCGCGTGAAACGGGAAAAGGAACCTCTCCGCGAATGGAGGGGTTCCTTTGCGTTGGCTGCATTCAGTCCGGGAAATACTCCCGCACGAAGGGCACGTCGCGCACCTGAAAGACGCGTCCGTTCAGGGCGTTGAGCGGGCCTGCGTCGGTGGTGAAGCGGAAGGCGAGGCGATAGGCGTAGAGCGCCTGAAAGCTGCGATGATAGCGCTCGTTCTGCTTCGGGTCGCCGTACTGGCTGTCGCCCAGCAGCGGATGGTGGATGTGGGCGAACTGGGCGCGAATCTGGTGGGTGCGGCCGGTGAGCAGCTCGCATTCCATCAGGCTCAGCCCGCGCGCGGTCTCCAGCGTGGCATAGCGCGTCAGCGCGCGCTGTGCGCCGGGAGCGGGCGCGTCCGTCACCGTGACGCGGCGGGTGTTTTTGGCAAGATAGCTGTCCAGCACGCCCGACGGCGGCGCGACGCGGCCATGGACGATGCACAGATAGCGCTTTTCGATTTCGCGGTCGCGAATCTTTCGGCTGAGGACGCGCATGGCCTCCTCCGTCCTGGCGACGATTTCGATGCCGCCGGTGAAGCGGTCGATGCGGTTGCACAGCGTGGGCGCGAAGGCCGATCTGTCCGACGGATCCCACTGCCCCTTCTGGTAGAGATAGGCCTGCACGTGGGTGATGAGCGTGTTGACCTTCTCGGACGCGTCGGGATGGGGAATCAGCCCCGGGCGCTTGTCCACCAGCATCAGATGGTCGTCCTCGTAGAGAATGTCCAGCTTCGGGCAAATCCTGGAATAGAACGGGTCGGCGGTCTTCGGCCGGGCGAAGAACTCGTTCTCAATGTACAGCTGCACCGAATCGCCCTCGTTCAGGCGCGCGTCCCGGGCGGCGGGACGGCCGTTGAGCTTGACGCGCTTGAGCCGGAGGTACTTCTGCATCAGCCCCGCCGGGAGCGACGGCGCCGCGGCGGCCAGCCAGCGGTCGAGGCGCTTGCCGGCGCTCTGCCGGTCGATGGTGAATTCCCGCATGGCGCAGGCCTCCTTTTACTGCATCAGAAACTGCTTCAGCGCGTCCACCGTGTCGAAGGCGCGGGGAATCTCCACGTTTTCCAGCTCCTCGCGATGGCGGAAGCCCCAGGACACCCACGCGCCGTCCATTCCGGCGTTCTGCGCGGTCTGCAGATCCACGCCGCTGTCGCCGACGTAGACGGCGCGGGATCTGTCCACGCCGAAATGGGTCAGAATGCGGTTCGCGCCGTCGGGAGCGGGCTTGCGGGGCACGCCGGTCAATTCGCCGGCGGCGAATTCCACCAGATCGCCGAAGTATTTCCGGCACAGGCCGCCCACGGCTTCGTCGAATTTGTTGGAATTGACGGCGACGTGCATGCCCGCGCCGCGCAGCGCGCGAAGCATCTCCAAAACGCCCGGATAGGGCGCGGTTCTGTCCTGCGCATGCAGCGCGTAATGAGCCTTGAAATCCGCCAGCACCTTCGCGCGGGTCTCGTCGGAAACGTCCTCAGGCAGCGCGCGGCGCATGAGATTGGCCACGCCGGAGCCGATGAAGGTGCGCACCTCGTCGCGGGTGTGGGCGGGATAGCCGTTCTTTCGCAGCGCCGCGTTGCAGGCGTCGCTCAGGTCGTCCAGCGTGTTCAGGATGGTTCCGTCCAGATCGAAGATCACCAGATCGTATTTCGTTTGACGCGGCTCGTTGGCGCTCATGATTTTTTGTCTCCTTTGAATTTTCCTGAAGGTACTATAGCAGAGCAACGCAAAGCTGCGGCGGCGGTTGGGTTAGAATTGGGTTATTGCAGAAGGGGAGACGCCGCAAATTTCACGCTTAAAGGACTTTCACAGCGGCGCGATTTGTGGTATAATGCATTTACTCAATGAGCTTCAAGGGAGGAACACTCATGAAAAAGGCAATCATGTACGGCGCGGGCAACATCGGCCGCGGCTTTATCGGAAAGGTCTTTTCGGATTCGGGCTACGAGGTCTGCTTTCTGGACATCATGCAGGACGTGATCGACGAGATGAACCGCCGGGGCGAATACACGGTGCGCATCGTCTCCAACGAGGGCGAGACGGACACCACGGTCAGGCCCGTGCGCGCGGTCAACTCCACCACCGAGCAGGCCGTGCAGGAGATCGCCGACTGCGATATCATGGCCACTGCCGTGGGCGTGAATATCCTGCCCCGGGTCGCGCCCGCCATCGCCAGGGGCGTCATCGCCCGCATGGAGCAGTCCGGCCGGCCGCTGAACATCATCCTGTGCGAAAACCAGCTGGAGGTGGACGTGCTGATGCGCGGCTGGCTGTACGCCTGCTTCAACGACGAGCAGAAGAAGTGGGCGGACGAGAACCTCGGTCTGGTGGAGCCGTCCATCGGCCGCATGGTGCCGCCGCTGACCCCGGAAATGCGCGCGAAGGACAAGCTGCTGATCTGCGTGGAGCCCTACTGCGAGCTGCCCGTGGACAGGGACGCGTTCAAGGGCGAGATTCCCGATCTGGTGGGTCTGGTGCCCTATTCGCCCTTTGAGTTTTACATCAAGCGCAAGCTCTTTCTGCACAACGGCGGCCACGCGCTGTGCGCCTATCTGGGCAATCTGAAGGGCTACGAGTACATCTGGCAGGCCATCGCGGATCCGGAAATCCGCGAAGCGGCCCGGGCCTCCATGCTGGCCAGCGCCCACGCGCTGATCGCCAGGTTCGGCGAGGGCGTGCGCGAAAACGTGGAGAGCAATGTGGACGATCTGCTCCGGCGCTTCCAGAATCGCGCGCTGAAGGACACGGTGGCCCGCGTGGGCGCGGATCCGGTGCGCAAGCTGCGCCGGAACGACCGCGTGGTGGGCGCGGCGCTGTTCTGTCTGGAGCAGGGCGTGGATCCCTCACCCATCATCACCGGCATTGTCGCGGCGCTGAAGTTCGACCGCGCGGACGATCCCACCGCGCCGGAAATCCAGAAGGCGCTGCGCGAGCAGGGCGTCGAGTACGTCATGCAGCACTACATGTCCCTCCAGCCCGACGAGCCCCTCTATGGCATGATTCTGAAGGCATGGCAGGCGTAAGCGAGGTAGAGCGATGAGCAATTACACTGATTTTATTATTCAGGAGACCGTGAAGCTGCTGAACATCGACAGCCCCACGGGCTATACCGACGACGCGGCGGAGTTTGTGCTGACCGAGCTGCGCGCGCTGGGCTACGCGCCGACAAAGACCCGCAAGGGCGGCGTGCTGGTGGATCTGGGCGGCGCGGACGCGGAGAACGGCGTGATGCTGGAGACTCACTTGGACACGCTGGGCGGCATGGTGGCCGAGATCAAGTCTAACGGCCGGCTGCGGCTGACCAACATCGGCGGCATGAACGCCAACAACGCCGAGGCGGAGAACGTCCGCGTGGTGACCAAGTTCGATGGAAAATACGAGGGCACGCTCCAGCTGACCGACGCATCCATCCACGTCAACGGCGATTATTCCACCACCGCCCGCGCGTGGGAGAAGATGGAGGTCGTGCTGGACGAGAACGTCTCCTCAGCGGACGACGTGCGCGCGCTGGGCGTCTCCGCGGGCGATTTCGTCTGCTTCGATCCGCGCACCCGCGTGACTGAAAAGGGCTACATCAAGAGCCGCTTCCTGGACGACAAGCTGTCCGTGGGCATTCTGCTGGGCTACGCCAAATATCTGAAGGATGAAAACGTCGTTCCGGCGCGCCGCGTCTGGGGCCACGTCACTGTCTATGAGGAGGTCGGCCACGGCGGCTCGGCCAGCGTACCCGCGGGCGTGACCGAGGCCATCTCCGTGGACATGGGCTGCGTGGGCGAGGGGCTGGCCTGCACCGAGCACAGCGTCTCCATCTGCGCCAAGGACAGCGGCGGGCCGTACCATTACGACGTGGTGCGCGGGCTGATTGCCGCCGCCCGCCGGGCCGGAGCGGACTATGCCGTGGACGTGTATCCGCACTATGGCTCCGATGTGGAGGCCACGCTGCGCGCGGGATACGACCTGCGCCACGGCCTCATCGGCGCGGGCGTGTACGCCTCTCATGGCTACGAGCGCAGCCATCGCGACGGCGTGGAGAACACGTTCAAGCTCCTGAAGGCCTATCTCGGATAAGAAAAAACGACGAAGTCGCGGCAACAGAGCTGCGGCTCTGCTTTGTAATTTAAGCGGTATATCCAAAACTGAATAAAAATATTGAAAAAACAATATTTATCGTAAATAATGTGTTGACAACGGAGGCATAACGTGCTATAATACAATCACAGCAAGGGAAGAGAAAGTGAGAAGCTTCCTTCCGACGAACGACAATATTTCGCATCGAATCCGCACGCCGGACAAGAGGTCGTTCGAGGAAGAGAAATTCAAAATTATGGCGAAGGAGGAGATTCCATTGTACTGTTATGACACGGAAAAACCAACCATCCGCCTGCATGCTTCGCGTTAGGTCATTGATATAGATCGGGAACGGTAAAGTCAGTTTCGTTCCATCGCCTGTCGAAGCAAATTTCTCCGAAGCGAGCATGCAGGCCTCCAATGAATCGGGAAGGAAGGCAAAACTGCATAGTGAATCGCGCCGCCGCAGAATTACGGAGGCGCGATTTTTTGCGCAGTCTGCGTTGACAGGCGGCGGCGGCACAGGCTATAATAGGAAAAGATACAAAAGCGGAGAGAGGGATTGGATGGGCGATTGGAAGACCTCGGTGCGGGCGTTTTTTCGTCCGGGCGAGCAGCGGCGCAGGCTGATGATGGCGGTGCTGGGCGTGGTGATCTGTGCGGCGAGCGTGGCGCTCTTCAAGCAGGCGGCCTTTGGCACGGATCCGTTTCAGAGCATGTGCAACGGCCTGAACCGGGTGATTCCCATTTCCTTCGGCACGCTCTACGTGCTGATTAACGCCGTGCTGCTGGTGGCGGTGCTGGTTTTCGACCGGCACTATCTCGGCGTGGCGACGCTCATCAACCTGTTTCTGACGGGCTACATCGTGGATTTCTGCGAACAGACACTGCACCGTCTGGTGGGAGAGCCGTCCATGGCGGGGCGAATCGTCTACCTCATCGCCGGAATCGTGCTGATGTGCGCTGCGTCGTCGCTGTACTTCACGGCCGATCTGGGCGTATCGACCTACGACTTTGTGGCGCTGTATCTGTCTAAGATTCAGCAGAAGGTTCCCTTCCGGCTCGTGCGCATTCTGACCGATCTGGTCTGCGTGTCGGTGGGCTTCGCGCTGGGCTTTGCGCCGGGCGTGGGCACGCTGGTCACGGCGTTTTTCATGGGGCCGCTGATTTCGTATTTTAACGTTCATCTGGCCGAGCCGATGCGATCCGGCAGGCGGCTTGGCGGCGCAAAGGAGAAGAGGACATGAAGCCGAAGCTCGTCGTCATTGAGGGAACCAACGCCTCGGGAAAGAGCGGTCTGGGCGTGGCGCTGGCCGCGCATTACGGCGGAGAGGTGGTTTCCGCCGACTCGCGGCAGGTCTTTCGCGGGCTGGATCTGGGCAGCGGAAAGATCACGCCCGAGGAAATGCAGGGCGTCAGGCATCACCTGATCGACATCGCCGAGCCCAACGAATTTTTCTCCATGCACGATTTCCAGCGCCTGGCCTACGAGGCCGTGGACGACGTCCGGGCGCGGGGCAGGACGCCCTTTCTGGTGGGCGGAACGGGGCTGTACGTTGCGTCCGTGACCGATGGCTACGTCATGTCCGACACCGAGCCGGATCTGGAGTATCGCGCGTATCTGGAGACCATGGACACGCCGAAGCTCTACGAAATGCTCCGCGAATTGCGGCCGGAGATGGAGATCGACGAGAAGAACCGCAACCGCGTCATGCGCCAGCTGGAGAAAATCCACGACGGCGACGACCATTCGGCTCCCAACGCGCCGCGCTACGACTGCCTGAAGCTGGGCGTGACGTGGCCGCGGCCGGTGCTGCGCGCGCGCATCGACGAGCGCCTCGACCGCCGGCTGGAGCAGGGAATGATCGAGGAGGTGCAGGGGCTGCTGGATCGCGGTGCGAGCGTCGAATTTCTCAAAAAGCTCGGGCTGGAATATCGGTTCATCACCCAGTATCTCATCGGCGAAATTCCCGACCGAAACGAGATGGTCGAGCTGCTGCGCACCGCCATCAAGCAGTTCGCCAAACGGCAGACCACATGGTTCCGGCGGGATAAGGACATTCAGTGGCTGGACATGGCCGGCGATCCCTTCGCCGAGGCCTGCGAAAAGATCGACCGCTTTCTGGCGGAATGACCGGGAAGAAGCGTTCTCATCGGACGGAACGCTTCTTTATTTTGCATAAAGCGGATTGACAAAACAGGATGGATGTACTATCCTCTATATGGTTGAACCTACAACTATTTGGGGGAAGCACCATGGACAATACGGAACGCAAAATCACCAAAATCGCGCGGGAGGTCAGCGCCTTCACCGTGCAGACCATGAAGGCCGAAGGCGTGGGCACGGCGGAGTTCGACTTCATCCATCTGGTGCGCCACCATCCGGGCCTCACCCAGACGCAGGTGCGCGAGACGCTGCGCATCGACAAGGGCGCGGCGGCCCGGCGCGCGGCCAATCTGGAGGCGAAGGGCTATCTGATTCGCCGGGACAACCCGGAGGACGGCCGCAGTCAGCTGCTCTACGCCACGGAAAAGGCGGAATCGCTGAAGAATTCCAAGGCGGAGATCGAGACGGCGTTTTACGAATGGCTGCTTTCGGAGCTGCCCGAGGCGGAGCGCGACGCGTTCTGCCGCACGTTGGACGCGCTCTACCGGCGCGCCAAGCGGGAGAGCCGCGCGGGCTTTCCCGAGATGACCCGGCGCGTGGCGCAGACGGAGGAGAACGGGCATGAATGAGCGGAAGATGCGCTTTCGCCCGGATCGAATTCTGGACTACTTCAGAGCTGAATGGGCGGCGCTGGCCGCGGTGACGGTCTCGGGGCTGATTTACAATCTCGGCCTGCTGGCCGGGCCGTGGTTCGAGGGGAGAATGGCCGGGCGGCTGATCGACGTGCTGGGCGGGAAAAAGACCTTCGCGGACATGCTGACGCTGGCGCTCTGCTACGCCGCGTCCATCGCCGTGGTGCAGAGCGCGCGCTGCGTCAAGCGCTTCTACGTCCGCCGCTTCGCCAACAACGTCAACCGGCGCATGAAGCGGGTGCTCTACGGCAATCTGGTGCACAGGAGCCGCGCCGAGCTGGAGGCCGACGGCGCGGGCAGCGTCATGACCAAGGCCATTCCCGACGTGGACGACTGCGCCGAGGGCATGCGCAAATTCACCACCGAGGTGTTCGACACGGGTGTGGCGCTGGCGGCCTACGCGGCCATGCTGCTGGTCTACGACTGGCGGCTGGCGCTGCTGAGCATGCTGTTCCCGCCGATTTCCTACTGGATCGCCGAGCGGATGAAGACGGTGATCCAGCGCACCGGCGCGGCCTGCAAGGAGGAGGCGGGGCGGCTGAGCGCGGCCACGCTGGATCGCGCGGCCAACGCCGTGACCTATCGCGTGTTCGGCTGCGAGAGCCAGCGCCGGGCGGACTACGAGCGCGAGCTGGACGCCTACGAATCCGCCGCCGTGCGCGCCAACGTCTGGAACGCCGCGCTGCCGCCGGTGTATCGCATCCTCTCTATGGCCGGAACGCTGCTGATTCTGTTTCTCGGCGCGCGCAACATCCGCGGCGACGGATGGACGGCGTGGGACGTGGCGGCGTTTACGACCTTCCTGTCCTGCTTTACCAGGCTGGCGACCAAGTCCTCCGGCGCGGCCAGGCTGTTCAACGCGGTGCACAGGGCGCAGGTCTCCTGGCGGCGCATTCGCCCGCTGATGCAGGAGGTCGCGGAGGACGCGCCGTTTCCGATTGCCGCGCCCGGCGAGCTGCGCGTGGAGAACGCGGGCTTCGCCTATCCCGGCGGGCCGAGGATCTTCGAGGGGCTGACATTCTTGGCCCTGCCCGGTCAGATCGTCGGCGTCACGGGCCCGGTGGCCTGCGGCAAGTCCACGCTGGGAAGGCTGCCGCTGTGCGAAGCGCCCTACGAGGGCAGCGTCCGCCTCGGCGGCCGGGAGCTTTCTCAGATGACCGCCGCCGAGCGCACCGCCGCGGTGGGCTATCTCGGCCACAGCCCGGAGCTGTTCAACGACACCATCGAAAACAACGTGCGCATGGGCGACGCGGTGGACGTCGCCGCGCTGCTGCGTGCCGTCTGTCTGGACGGCGAGGTGTCAGCCATGCCCGAGGGCGATCAGAGCCTCGTGGGCAGCGGCGGCGTGCGCCTCTCCGGCGGACAGGCGCAGCGGCTGGCGCTGGCGCGCACGCTGGGGCATCCGAGGCCGCTGCTGGTGCTGGACGATCCCTTCTCGGCGCTGGATCGCGCCACGGAGACGCAGATCTTCGAAAATCTGCGGGCGATGGCAAAGGACAGCGTGGTGCTGCTGATCTCCCATCGGCTGTACCTGTTTCCGCGGATGGATCAGGTGATCTGGATGAACGACGGCTGCGCCGAGGCGGGCACTCATGCGGAGCTGGCGGCACGCATTCCTGAATACGCGGCGCTGGCGCGCGAACAGGAGGTGGGCGGCGATGAAGAATGAGGAGCACGTGCGCAGCGTAATTCTTCAGACCATCCGGGAGCGAAAGCTGCTTTCGCTGGGCATCGTCTGCGCGGTGTGCGGCGCGGTGGCCGCGGCGCTGTTTCCGCCGATGATTCTGGGCAAGATCATCGACGCGCTCACGGCGGGGCAGAGCGTCTCCTTCGCCATGGCGCTGAGCTATTTTGCGCTGCTGGCGCTGGTGGGCGCGATGGAATCCCTGCGCGAGAGCGGGCTGACCGTGTTCGGACAGAAGATCACCCACGCGCTGCGCAGCCGGCTGATGGCGAAGTTCACCCGCCTGAGCGCCGATTCGCTGAACCGGCAGGAGCCGGGCGCGCTGGTCTCCCGGTTCGTGGGCGACGTGGACACGGTGGAGAACCTGTTCACCGGCGGCGTCGTCAGCATGTTCGCCGACGCGTGCCGCATCGTCAGCATTCTGGCGGTGATCTGGTTCCAGAACCGGGGCCTTGCGCTGATTCTGGCGGCGCTGCTGCCGTTCCTGTTCGGCTTCACGCGCCGGGTGCAGAAGCGCATGCTGGCGGCGCAGCTGGAGCATCGCCGCGCGGTGAGCCGCGCCTCCGGTCACGTGCCCGAAACGCTGAGCAATATTCGCACCATTCACGTGCTGGGCAAGGAAAAGTACATGGAGCGGCGCTACGACGAGGCCATCGAGGCGGGCTATCGCGCCATGGAAAAGACGAATTTCTACGACGCGATCTATTCGCCGGTGATTCTGATCGTCAATGCCGTGGTGGTGGCGGCGGTGATGCTGCTGTCCGCGTCGGGCAGTCCGGTGGTGCTGACGCTGTTCGGCATGTCGGCGGGCACGGCGGTGGCCGTGATGAACTACATCTCCCAGATCTTCGCGCCCATCGAGAGTCTGGGCATGGAGATTCAGACCATCCAGTCCGCCGTTGCGGGCGTGCGCCGCATCAACGAATTCCTCGCGCAGGACGAGCCTGCGCCGGTGAAAGAGACGCGCGCCGCAATCGAAGGGGCGGAGCGCCCGGCGCAGGTGGAGCTCAGAAACGTGACCTTCGGCTATGACGAGCACGTGGTGCTGAACCATCTGAGCTTTCAGGTGCATTCCGGCGAGCAGGTGACGCTGTCCGGGCGCACCGGCGCGGGCAAGAGCACCGTGTTCAGGCTGCTGATGGGCCTCTATCAGCCTCAGCAGGGCGAGGTTCGAATCGACGGCGTGCCGGCGGCGGAGATCTCCGAGGGCGAGCGCCGCGGCCTGTTCGGCTATGTGGAGCAGACGTTCCATCGGGTGCCGGGCACGGTGAAGGATCAGATCGCGCTGTTCGACGAACGCATCTCCGTGGACGACGTGCGCCGGGCCGCGGCGCTGGCGGGCCTTTCGGACGCCATCGAGCGAATGCCCGACGGCTACGACACGGTCTGCACGCCGGAGCTGTTCTCTCAGGGCCAGTGGCAGCTGCTGTCCATCGCCCGCGCGGCGGCGGCGAACCCGAAGATTCTGCTGCTGGACGAAATCACGGCCAATCTGGACGCGGAGACGGAGAACGCTGTGCTCCAGGCGCTCAGACGCGTTTCGGAGGATCGCACGGTGATCTCCATTTCCCATCGCGTGACCGCCAACACGGGCCGGATCATCCCCATCGAATCGCTGAACTGAAAAGACAAAAGAGCGCCGGGCTTCCTGAAAGGAGGAAACCCGGCGCTTTGCGCTGTCTGAAAAATCAGACGTATTTCGGATAGTAGGTGTCCTTGGCGGTGTTGCCGCGCTTGACCGAGGCGGTCGCCTTGGCGGCGGGGCGCTCGTAGTCGTAGCAGAAGGTGTAGGCGGCCTGATACGCGCCCTCGGGGGAATTGGACACGGCCTGCAGCGCCTTGAGCACCGAGGGATAGCTGTTCTTCAGCTCGTAGGCGAGATAGCGCATCTGACCCTCCACGGTGGTGTAGTCGTAGCCGTTGTCCGAGCAGAACTTCTTCAGCGCGCTCAGCCGGCCGCCGCCCCACTGGCACAGACCGTAATAGCTGCCGCCGCAGTTGGGATTGAAGCTGGACTCGCTGCGGATGTTGGACAGCACGCCGCAGGCCGCCGCGGAATTCAGGCCCATCTCCCTGGTCAGAAACAGGTAGCACTTTTCCTCGTTGGTGTATTTGGAGGAATTGAAGTAGTCCGACGTGTCGGCCTTTTTGGTCGGCGCGGGAGTCGCCGTGGGCTGAGGCGTGGCCGTGGCGGCGGGGGAGAGCAGCGCGGCCTTCATGAAGCCGTAGCTGCCGTTCTTCTCCACCAGCGCCCAGTCGCCGTTGATGGCCAGCACGTTGACTGTCGCGCCCTTGGACAGGCTGACGGACGCGGCAGACGCGTCGGCGGAGGCGTAGACCAGCGCGTCGGCGTTGAGCACGCCGGGCTTGGCGTTTTTCAGAAGGCCGCTGTAGTCCGGAGCCGCCGTGGGCGCAGCCGTGGGAGCCGGCGTGGCGGTGGGCTCGGGCGCGGAGGTCGTCCAGGCGGAGGTCGCCACGTGGGCGGCGTTCATGTAGGCGTAATTGCCGGAATTCTCCACCAGCGCCCAGTCGCCGCTGACGGCCAGCAGGCGCACCTTCATGCCCTCGGAGACGCGCAGGGATTTCGCCGATGTGCTGGGACTTGCGTAGACCCGGGTGCTCTGGAGAATCACCGCATCCTGCGCGTTCTTCAGAAGCTCGCTGTAATCCGGCGCAGCATCGGCCGTGGTCAGGTCGGAGGTTCTGATGTAGGCGTAGTTGCCTTCGTTTTTCACCATCGCCCAGCTGCCCCGGGTCGCCACAAGGCTCACCTTCATGCCCTTGGGCACCGTCAGCGAGCGCGCGGACGTGCTGGGCTTGGCGTAGACCTTCGTGCGCCGGGAGATCACGCGCTCCGGCCATGCCACGTCGTCGTCCACCGGAGAATCGGACGTGAGGTGCGCGGCGTTGGTGAAGCCCACCACGCCGTTGATGCGGATCATCGCCCAGCCGCTGCGGGTGGCGATCAGCGTGGCCTCCGTGCCCTTTTTCAGCGAGACATAGCGGCTGGAGAGATTCGCCTCCTGATAGATGCGCGAGTTCGTGTTGAAGCGCACCGTCTCCTCGGCCAGCGCGCCGCTGAGCGCCGACAGGCAAAGGCAGACGAGCAGCATAAGCGCGATGCGGGAAGTTCGCTTTGTATTCTGCATGGAGAAGCCTCCTTTAAGTCGAAATTATTACGGCGACTGTAACAATTATACATGACTTAGAAATATTTGTCAATCATCGTCACAAAAACGTCTTATTTTGGAAGGACGAGATGGGAGAGTCTATGCGCCGGCGCAGAAAAAAAGCATCCCCGTGCGGGAGATGCTCTGCGGAAAACGGTTATTCGGCCTCGACGGCGGAATTGCGGCTCAGGCGGGCGTAGAAGCCGTTTTGGCGCATGAGCTGGGCGTGGGTGCCCTGCTCGACGATGGCGCCGTCGCGGACGACGAGAATCAGATCCGCGCCGCGGATGGTGGACAGGCGATGGGCGATGACGAAGCAGGTCTTGTCGCGCATCAGCCGCCGCATGGCCGCCTGAATGCGCATCTCCGTGCGCAGATCGACGTTGGAGGTGGCCTCGTCCAGGATGAGCAGCTGGGCGGGCTGGAGCATGGCGCGGGCGATGGTCATCAGCTGCTTCTGTCCCTTGGAGAGGTTCAGCCCGTCCTCGGTGAGCACCGTGTCGTAGCCGTCGGGCAGGCGCTCGATCATGGCATGGATGTGCGTGGCCTTTGCGGCGGCGGCGACCTGCTCCCGCGTCGCGCCCGGCGCGCCGTAGGCGATGTTGTCGTGCACCGTGCCGTTAAACAGCCAGGTCTCCTGAAGAACCATGGAAAACGCGCCGCGCAGGCTCGAGCGCGTGACCTCGCCGATGGGCTGGCCGTCGATGGCGATGGTTCCCGACCGGGGGTCGTAAAAGCGCATCAGCAGGTTCACCAGCGTGGTCTTGCCCGCGCCGGTGGGGCCGACGATGGCGATCATGCCGCCGGGCCGGGCGCGCAGTGAAACGTCGCGCAGCGTGGGCCGGCCGGGATCGTAGCCGAAGCTCACGTGGGAGAACGTCACCTCGCCCTGCGTCACGCGCAGCTTGGGCGCGCCGGGCAGGTCGGCGGGCTCCTCCGGCTCGTCCAGCAGCGAAAACACGCGCTCCGCCGCTGCCAGCGCCGACTGAAGCTCCGAGAGGATGTTGGCCGTCTCGTTGATGGGGCCGGAGAACTTGCGGGAATAGAGCACGAAGGAGGAGATGCTGCCGATGGACAGCCGCCCGCCGAGATACAGCAGAGAGCCGAACAGGCTGATGAGCGTCAGCGAGAGGTTGTTGATGAAGTTCACCGACGGGCCGGTGGCGCTGCCGTAGTATTCCGCGTCGTAATAGGACTGCACCGCCTGCTCGTTCTTCTCGTCGAAGCGGCGGAGCGCGTCGGCCTCCCGATGGTAGGCGCGGATGGTCTTCATGCCGGAGACGTATTCCTCCACGAAGCCGTTCAGCTCGCCCAGCTTGCGCGAGCGGGAGGAGTACAGCGGCCGCACGCGCCGGGTGCGCACGCGGGTGAGCAGGATGGACAGCGGTACCGTCACCGCAAACACGGTCACCAGAACGGGCGAGATGCGCAGCATCATGATCAGCGCGCCCGCCACGGTGACGGCGCTGGTGAGAATCTGCACCAGATCGTTGGACAGCGAGGCGTTGACCGTGTCGATGTCGTAGGTGATGTGGCTGAGGATTTCGCCGGCCTGACGGCGGTCGAAGTAACCCACGGGCAACTTCATCAGTTTGGCGAACACGTCGGCGCGCATGGCGCGGACGGTGCGCTGGCTCACCCGGAGGATCAGCAGCGAGACGACGTAGTTCATCAGCGCCGAGAGGACGTACAGCGCCAGCATGCGCCATGCGTAGTAGAACACCACGTCGAAGCGCACGCCGCCGCGCCCGGCGGCGGTGGCGTCGATGGCGTAGCCGCAGAGCGTGGGGCCGATCAGCGCAAAGACGTTGCCTGCCAGCGTCAGAATCAGCGCCAGCGCCAGCATCGGCGCGCTGCGCATCAGGTAGCGGCCCAGCCGACGCAGCGTCGAGCGGGCGCTGCGTCGGCTGGGCCGCTGGGGCGTGGTTCGCAGCTTCATTCGCCGTCGCCTCCTTCCTCGCCGTTCTGAATGCGGCTGATCTGGGCGTAGAGCGGGCAGTCGCGCATCAGCTGCTCATGATTGCCCAGCCCCGCCATCCGGCCCTGATCCAGCACCAGAATCTGGTCGCACTCGCGCACCGAGCTGACGCGCTGGGCGATGAGGAACAGCGTCGTGCCGGCGTATTCCCGGCGGATGGCAGCGCGCATGGCCGCGTCGGTGAGATAGTCCAGCGCGGAGCTGGAGTCGTCCAGAATCAGAATTTCGGGATTGCCCGCCAGCGCCCGTGCGACGAGCAGCCGCTGCCGCTGGCCGCCGGAGAGGTTCGCGCCCCGAGCCTGCACGGGATGGTTCCATCCGTCGTCCAGCGCGTCGATGAACTCCGCCGCCTGAGCGCAGCAGACCGCGCGCCTAAGCTGTGCCTCGGGGAGATTGCGCCCGAGATCCACGTTGTCGCGAATGGAGCCCTGAAAGAAGGAATCCGACTGAAACGCCACGCCGAACGCGCCGTGCAGCCGCGCGTCGTCCATGGCGTCGACGTTCTCGCCGTTTAAGTATATCGCGCCGGAGCGCACGGGATAGAAGCGCTGGAGCAGCATGGTCAGCGTGGTCTTGCCCGCGCCGGTCGCGCCGATGACGCCGAAGCTCCCGCCCCGGGGCACGGAGAAGGACACGTGTTCGATGTCGTCGCTGCGGCCGTTGTAGGAAAAGCACACGTCGTCGAAGATCACGTGGGCCGCGTCCTTGCGCGGCGCGGCGGCGGGCAGGGGCGCTTCCTCGGGAAGATCGAGCACCTCGGCGATGCGCTCGGCCGACGCTGCGGCCTGGGAGAGCATCACCAGCATCTTGTTGATGGACAGCACGGCGTTGAGGATGATGGTGAAGTAGCTCAGGAAGGCGATGATGCACCCCGGCTCCGTCAGCCCGGCGTTGACCCAGAACGCGCCGGCCACGACCACGCCCGTCAGTCCGCCGTTGAGCAGCAGGCTCATCAGCGGATTGGTGGCGGCCATCACCGTGTCGGCGTGAATCTGCTCCCGGCTGAGGGCTTCGCTGTCCCGGGCGAAGCGGGCGCACTCGGTATCGCCCTTGGACAGGGCGCGGATGACCCGCACGCCGGCGACGTCGTCGCGCACGGTGCGCACCATGTCGTCCACCGCCCGCTGCACCCGCGCGTAGAGCGGAATACCCCGCCGGGAGATGAGCGCGACGCTCAGCGCCAGCAGAGGCAGCGTGGCCAGCAGCACCAGACTGAGCCGGAAGTCCAGCATCAGCGAGACCGTCACGCCGCCCAGCAGCAATATGGGCGCGCGCACGCCCAGGCGCTGGATGCGCCCGAGGGTCTGGTTGACGTTGTAGCTGTCGGTGGTCAGGCGGGAGATGAGGCTGGGCACGGTGGTCTGATCCATCTGCTTCGCGGACAGGCGCTCGACCTTGGCGAAGAGATCGTGGCGCAGCGTGCGCGTCACGTCCCGGGAGACGGCGGAGGCCCGGCGATTGGCGATCACGTTGCCCAGCAGCGCCAGCGCCGAGCACAGCGCCATCGCGCCGCCCCAGAGCCAGACGGTTCCCCGGCTGCCCGTGGGCGCGACCTCGTCGATGATGTGGGAGAGGATCCACGGAATGGCCAGATCCATGACCGTGCCGACGAACTTGATGGCGAAGCCGACGAGCATCGCGCCGTAATAGGGGCGTACGTATTCCAGAATGCGCTTCAAGCCTCCAACCTCGCTTTTTTTGTCGATTCATCTCATTATAACAGCATTGGCCTTTTTTGACAACGGGCGGCGAAGTGTGATATAGTATCGTTGACAGAACAGGGAGGCGGGAGCATGACCATTGGAATGCTGGGCTTCGGAGAGGTCGCCCAGGCGATCTTCGAGCGAATCGGCGAGCACTGGGAGCTTTCGATCAAGCGCATTCTGAGCCCCGCGCCCCGGGCGGGAGCGGGCGAGCGCTTCACCGACAATGCCGACGACATTCTCCGGGATTCCGAGATCGACGCGGTGATCGACGCGCTGGAGGGCGGGCAGCCGTCGCTGGACTGCGTCATGCGCGCGCTGAAGGCGGGCAAGCACGTGGTCAGCCTGAACGGCGAGATGCTCGCGCCGCACCTGAAGGAGCTGATGGAGACGGCTCAGCGCAGCCGGGTGCAGCTCAAGGTGGAGCCCGCGGTGGGCGTGGGCGCGCCTTATCTGTCCAATCTGATCCGCCTGAGCCGCGTGGATGCGCTTCGCTGCGTGTTCGGCACGGCCAGCGGAGCCTGCAACCTCATTCTGGACGCGATGCAGTCCGACGGCATCGACATGGTGGACGCGCTGGGGCAGGCGCAGCGCGCGGGCCGCGCCGACGCGGATCCCTCCCGCGACGTGGATGGGCTGGACTCCCGGGACAAGCTGAGCATGGCCGCGTCGGTGGCCTTCGGGCTGTACGTCCCGCCGGAGAGCATCGACGTGTTCGGCATTCGCAGCATCACTCGGGAGGATGTGCGGGTCATCCGGCGGCTGGGCTACGTCTGTCGGCTGCTGATGCGCGCGGATCAGCTGGTGGACAACCGCATCTCGGCCTGCGTGGAGCCGACGCTGCTGCGCCCCGGCGAGCCGGAGGCCACCGTGCGCTTCGACAACAATCTGCTGGGCTGCGTGGGCCATTACACCGGCGAGCAGTACTTCTTCGGCCCGGGGCGCAATCCCCGCGCGGCGGCGGCCTCGGCGGTGCTGTGCCTGAAGGACATTCTGCGCGGCACGCTGCCGCTGGAGGAGCATATTCCCCACGGCAGCGCCGTGGTGGACAACACCGCGGCCGTGCATCGCTATTACGTGCGCACCGACGCGCGGCTGAGCATTCCCGCCGAGCGCCTGCGCGGCGGCGGAAATCACAATCTCTATCTGACCATGCCGCTGTCCGTCAGCCGGATGCACTCGCTGGCGGCGTTCCTGCGCCTGCGCGATCCGAATCTGTTCTTCGCCGGCGTTCGCGGATGAGGAGGGAAGAATATGCTGTTTCTGGGATGCCATCTGTCCATTTCCGGCGGCTATCTGCACATGGGCGAGGAGGCGCTGTCCATCGGCGCGAACACGTTCCAGTATTTTTCCCGCAATCCCCGGGGCGGAAACGCCCGCGCCTTCGATGCGTCGGACGCGCAGGCGCTGGTGGATTTCATGCGGGAGCACGATTTCGGCCCGGCGCTGACCCACGCGCCCTACACGCTCAATCCCTGCGCGGCGGCGGAGAGCACGCTGGAATTCGCCCGGCGCGCGCTGAAGGAGGATCTTCAGCGGCTGGATTTCTTTCCAAACGGGCTGTACAATCTCCATCCCGGCTGCCGCGTGGGGCAGGAGCTGGACGCGGCGCTGGACAAGGTCGCCCATTCGCTGGACGGCGCGATGTTTGACGGCATGAAGGCCGCGGTGCTGCTGGAGACCATGGCGGGCAAGGGCAGCGAGGTGGGCGGCCGCTTCGAGGAGCTTCGCGGAATCATCGACCGCGCGGCGCACGGCGACAAAATCGGCGTGTGCCTGGACACCTGCCATGTGTTCGACGCGGGCTACGACATTGTGAACGATCTGGACGGCGTGCTGACCGAGTTCGACCGGGTGATCGGCCTGAAGCGCCTGCGGGCCGTCCATCTCAACGACAGCCGCAACGCGCTGGGCTCGCACAAGGATCGCCACGAGAAGATCGGACAGGGCTCCATCGGCGAGGAGGCCTTCGCGCGGATCGTGTGCCATCCCGCGCTGAAAAACCTGCCCTTCTTTCTGGAAACGCCCAACGATCTGGACGGCTATCGCGGCGAAATCCGCCGGCTGCGCGAGTGGGCCGAGGAATGAAAACCGCCTCCGATGGTTCGAAGCATCGGAGGCGGTTTCTTCAATAGAGGTTTGCAAAGACGGACGCGGCGGCCACGGTCATCAGCCCGGCCACGGCGATGGACAGGCTGCTCATGGCCTCCTGCGTGCGGCCAAGCTCGTGGGCGCGGGAGGTGCCCAGCGCGTGGGACGACGTGCCGATGGCCAGTCCCACGGCGATGGGGTCGGTGATCCGGCACAGCTTCAGAAACGACGAGGCGGCGAGGTTTCCGAACAGACCGGTGAAGATGATGCACGCCACGGTGACGTTGGCCGAGCCGCCCAGCTGATCGGACAGATCCATGCCGATGGCGGTGGTGATGGACTTGGGCAGCAGCGTGGCATACACGCCGCGGCTCAGGCCGAACAGGCGGCTCATCAGCCAGATGGTGCCGCAGCAGGCCAGCACGCCGGCGAAAATGCCCAGCAGAATGGCCGCCGGGTGCTTTTTCAGCGCGTCGATCTTCTCATACAGCGGAATGGCCAGACAGACCGTCGCCGGGGTGAGCAGGCTCTGCAGCATGCGCGCGCCGGCGCCGTTTTTGCCCAGATTGAACGTCTCGAAGTCGATGTGAAACACGGAGAGAAATGCAATGCACAGCGCCACGGAGATCAGCAGCGGGTTCGCCAGCGGCGAGCGCACCTTTTTGCTGATCTTCCAGCCGATCCAGTAGGTCGCGATGCTCAGAAACAGGCCGAAATAGGCCGTTTCAGCGAGAAATTCATTCATGACGATCCTCCCTTCCCGAGCGCCGCAGCAGTGCCTGCGCCGTCCATCCCGTCGCGGCCATGACGATCAGCGTGGAGACCATGCAGACGGCGATCAGCGCCGGCACGTCGCTTCTGCACTGGTCGAAGACCGTCATCAGCCCCACCGACGGCGCGACGAACATCAGCGGCATCCATTCGATCAGCAGATTGCCCGCCGGGCGCACCTTTTCGACTTTCAGCGCGCCGCTGAGCAGCAGCGCGAGCAGAATCACCAGTCCGTAGATGCTGCCCGGAACCGGCAGCGGCAGCGCGCGGCTGAGCAGCTCGCCCGCGAAGGACACGCCCAGCAGAATTGCCATGGAGGACAGACCGTTCATTGCGTTCAGACCCTTCCGAAGGTTGTTTTCGTCATTGTAGCGCATTTGGGTTTTCCGCGCAACGGAAAAAGCGTAAAGACTTGCGCTTTCTTTGCGAACATGTTAAAATATGGATAGAAAATTTTTGAAAATCGAAGGGAGAATGCAGATGGAGAGACGCGCGGAAGCAAAAAAACTGCTGTCCACCTTCGCGCTGGGCGATATGGCGCTTTGCTATGTTCAGGGCGTGGAGACGGGCAGCGTGGGCATGCGGATTCTGCCGTGCCGCATGGTGGCGCTGGCGAAGACGAAGGACTGCGGCGTGGAGCCGCTGGTGCAGCTCAAGCTCGTGGGCGACGACTATGCCGGAGGCTTCGGCAGCGGCCACACCCTGCGCGACAGCGCCTCGGTGCGGGCGCTGGAATACGACCGGCAGGAGGTCGAGGAGGACGGGCGCGAGCTGCGCGTGGACACCTATCTGAAGGACGCCCGGGGCTATACCTGCGTGCATCGCCTGAATTATCGAAAGGGCGCGGAGTACCTGAGCATCTCGACGAGCTTTCGCAATGAAAGCGGCGCGCCGGCGACGCTGGAGCTGCTGTCGTCCTTTGCGCTGGGCGAGCTGAGCTTCTTCCACGAGGACGACGGCTCGGGCACGCTGGAGCTGTATAAAATGCTCAGCCACTGGTCGGCGGAGGGCCGGCTGGTGCACGAATCGGTGGAGCGGGCGCATCTGGAGCCGTCCTGGGCGCGCTTCGGCGCGTTTTACGACCGCTGGGGACAGGTGGGCTCCATGCCCGTGCGCCGCTATTTCCCCTTCGCGGCGGTGGAGGACAGGGAGTTCGGCGTGATCTGGGCGGCGGAGCTGACCTGCGGCGCGTCGTGGCAGCTGGAGGCGGGCCGCGGCGACTGGGGCTTCTCCCTCTCCGGCGGACTGGCCGACCGGGAGCTCGGCCACTGGCTCAAGGTTGTGCAGCCCGGAGAGACCTTCGACGCGCCCGAGGCGGTGCTCACCGTGACCGCCGGCGGCGTGGAGGACGCATGCGAGCGCCTGATCGGCTACACCGAGGATCGGCTGGACGTGCCGGAATCGGAGAAGAGCCTGCCGCCGCTGTTCAACGAATACTGCACCACATGGGGCACGCCGCAGGAGGACAGCGTCTGCCGCATCGCCGATGCGGTGGAGCGGCTGAAGCTGGCCTATTTCGTCATCGACGCGGGCTGGTACGCCGAAATCCCCGGCCGCTGGGCGCAGCACACGGGCAACTGGCAGGTTTCGCCCTTCCTGTTCTCCCGCGGGCTGGAGGACACGCTGAATCACATCCGCAGCCGCGGCATGCTTCCGGGCGTCTGGTTCGAGTTCGAGGCCGTGGGCCGGGAATGCTGCCGGTTCACCCAGGCCGAATGGCTGCTGAAGCGGGACGGAATTCCGCTGACCGTGGGCGACCGCCGCTTCTGGGACTTCCGCATGCCCGAGGTGCGGGATTATCTGCGTCAGCGCGTCATCGAATTCCTGCGCAGATACGATTTTAAGTACATCAAGGTGGACTACAACGACACACTCGGCATCGGCGTGGACGGCGCGGAATCCCTGGGCGAGGGGCTGCGCGAACAGATCGAGGCTGTGCGCGATTTCTTCCGGGAGATCCATTCCGAGCTGCCCGACGTGGTGATCGAGCTGTGCTCCTCGGGCGGCCATCGGCTGGTTCCGTCGTTTTTGACGCTGGCCTCCATGGCCTCCTTCTCCGACGCGCACGAGTGCGTGGAGATTCCCATCGTCGCCGCCAACATGCACCGCATGATTCCGCCGCGCCAGAGTCAGATCTGGTCGGTGCTGCACACGGAGCATTCCGAGGCGCAGCTCTACTACAAGCTGACCGCAGGGCTGCTGGGCCGCCTCTGCCTGTCCGGCGAGGTGCTTGACCTCAGCGCAGAGCAGTGGAAGGTCGTGGAGCGCTGCGTGGCGTTCTATCGCAGGGCCGCGCCGGTGATTGCCCGCGGGCGCAGCCGCCGCTATGGCCCGGAGCTGGCCGAATGGCGGCATCCCAAGGGATGGCAGGCTCTGGTGCGCGTCAACGCCGACGCGGCGCTGGTCGTGGTACACACCTTTGCCGAAGCGCCGGGGACGGTGCGCGTTCCCGTGCCCGAGGGCTATGTCGTGGACGACGTGTGCGCGCGCACAGGCGTTCAGTGGGCGCAGTGCGCAAACGGGCTGATCCTCACAGGCCTTTCCGACATGGACGGTCTGGGCGTGCTGCTGCGCCGGGCGAACTGAAGAAGTCGATGAAAAATCCCCGGGAGCTTCCTTCTGTCGAGGACTCCCGGGGGTTTTTTCGTCCGTGCGGGCGACTCAGTTTCCGCGGCTGGCGTCGGCGATGAGATTGCCGGATTCCGTCTCCAGCTCGAAGGTGTTCTTGCCCGCGTGCTTGGCGCGATAGAGGCACGCGTCCGCGCGGCGATAGAGGGCTTCGAAGTCGTCGCCGGGGCGCTGGTACGCGCCGCCGACGCTGCATCGCACGGGGAGACGCTGACCGTCGCCCACGTACTGCCCCTCCATCTTGCCCAGCAGGCGCTCCAGCGAGCCGCAGAGCCAGGCGGGACTGCCACAGCTGTCGAGGAATACCATGAACTCGTCGCCGCCGATGCGGCCGATTCGGTCGGTATGGCGGAAATGGCTGCACAGCGCGTTGGCCATGTCGGTGAGCGCTTCGTCGCCCGCGGCGTGGCCGAAGGTGTCGTTGATGGTCTTCATCGAGTCCAGATCCAGAATGAGCAGCGCGCGGCGGTCTTCCGCGGGACGCTCCAGCACTTCGCGAATGTGCGCCTCCATGGCCGCGCGGTTGTACAGCCCGGTCAGGCCGTCGCGCTCCGCGCGATGGAGCAGCGCCTGCTCCCGGCGCTTGATGGCGGTGATGTCGTCCATGTAGAGAACGGCCGAGCGCGGCTGACCCGCTTCGTCCCGAACCAGCACGTAGCGCGTCAGCATCCATACGGACGCGCCGTCGGCGGCGATGCGCTCCACCTCGTAATCCCGCCCGCAGGGCTTCCCCGCGTCGATGTCGCGATAGATCGCCCGGAATTCCTCCTCGCTGCTCTCAGCCACGGTGCGGGCGGCGATGACGCTCTCGGGAATGTTTTCGATCTTTTCCGGCAGGCCCATCCGGTCGGAGAATTCCCTGGGCGTCCACGCGGTGCGGTCGGCGATGGAATATCTCTGGATGATGCGGTTGCTGTTCTGGATGACCATTCGGCAGATGGCCTCGCTGACGTTCAGACGGGATTCGGCGCGCACCGTCTCCGTCACGTCCAGAAAGACGCATTCCACGGCCGTGCCGTCGCTGCCGAAGCGCTTGAGCTCGAACGCCGCGTCGAAATAGCCTGTGGTGCCGTCGCCGCGGCTCATCTGCATGCGGGCGCTGACCGGCGCGCCCACGGACGCGCGGAGCACGTTCTCGCGGAAGCGCTTCATCTCGTCCGGCGGAAACAGCGTCGTCAGCATGGCGCTCATCAGCGATTTCGCGTCGGGATAGCGCAGCAGGTGCAGGCACTGGGGGTTGAAGGAATAGATGGTCGCCTCGTTCAGCTGCAGATGGCCATGGCTGTCGCGGTCGAGCATCAGATAGAACATGCCGCAGGGCATGCGGTTGTAGTGCTCGATGATGCGCTGCTCCCGGCACTGCTCCATGCTGCGGCGCAGCACCGTCACGCTCAGGATTAACAGATAGACCAGCATTCCCCAGCGGAAGATGTGGGAGGAATCCCGGGGACGGCGGACGTAGTAGTCCAGAATGTTCAGAATTATCGCGCTGCCCAGCACGATAAACGGCAGCAGCGAGCCCTTCATGTACGTCTCGCGATGGCGCCAGCGCTCCCAGACGCACGCGCCAAGAATCAGCGCCACGCCCGCCATCATCGCGACAAAGAACGGCGTCAGCATACGGGAGATATGCACCCAGCCCGCCGCATAGGCGATCAGCGCCGCGGCGAGCATCAGCCCGTAGGCCGTGCGATAGCCGCGGAGCATTCTGCCGGAGTGGGGCGCGATGACGCAGTAGCCCTCCGTCGCCAGCAGCGGCATGATCAGGAAGGAAAAAAACGCCAGCATGTAGCGCAGCGAGCCGTTGCCCGTCACAAACTGAAACGCAAAGGAATCCGTCAGCAGCCACATGGCGCAGTCCAGAAAGAACAGCCCCAGCAGCAGGAAGCACTTGAAGCCGAAGCGGATGGCGTAGGGGCGAATGGAGAGGGAATACACGCACATCGCCACACCGAACAGCAGCATCAACGCGCTCTGCACCAGCAGCTCGCCGCTTTCGCCGATGATCCTGCGGTTCAGGTCGTTGTGACAGCCGATGATCAGCGTGTCCGGGTCGAAGAAGTAGTCGATGTCGGTGCACTCGATGGTCAGCGTCATGGTTTTCGATTCGTATTCCTGCAGGAGGGGAAAGCCCGCCCAGATGCGGCCGTTTTCCGCACCGATCTGCTGCGGAGGCAGCGTGCCGTTCTCAAAGACGGTTTCACCGTCCACGCGGGCGGTGATGTGCATGTAGTTGCTGGCCAGATACAGCCAGGAGTCCGCGGGCAGCGAATCGGGCATCTGGCAGCCGATTCGCAGCGTGTCGCCGGAGCGCAGCATTCGCCGCTGAGTTCCCAGAGGCTCGCCGGTGGACAGATCCGTCCATTCGCCGCTGATGACGAAGGGATCGGAGAACCAGAGCCGAACGTCCTCGGAGGGCGAGACGAGGGCATAGGACAGCAGATAGACGATCAGCAGGGCGAGAATCACCGGCAGAAGCCATGCGGGGATTTTCAGCCGCTGAAGTGATTTTTCAGTCATAGGATCGCTCCATTTCGGTGCGCAGAATCGGAACCGCCGTGTCCTCAGGCGGGCGCTCGGATGCGCGAATATAAAGAACGGTAAAAGAAACACCTGCTAGCCGGTTATTCGGCGCGAGAGAATTCGCCGCAATTTTACCGGCACAGATGTAACTAGAATAGCACAACCCTGCGCATCTGTCAATCGCGGAGTTGCCGCTGTCGGCGGGCGAGACTTGCAAATCCGCGCCCGATGCCGTATAATAAGCGCGGAAATCCACGAAGAATGCAGGAGGAGAGAAAATGAAGAAGGCAATTCTTGTGCTGGTGGACGGAATGCGCCCGGACGCGCTGCGGGCCTGCGGCAATCCCGGCGTGGAGGAAATGCTCGCCGGGAGCACCTATACCCTCGAGGGCCGGACGGTCATGCCGTCGGTGACGCTGCCCTGCCACATGTCGCTGTTTCACAGCGTGGATCCCGACCGCCACGGCGTGACCACCAACGTCTACACGCCCCAGGTGCGCCCGGTGGAGGGGCTTGTGGAGCGGCTGGCGCTGGTGGAGAAGAAGTGCGCCTTCTTTTATACGTGGGAGGAGCTGCGCGACCTGAGCCGGCCGGATCATCTGGCGTATTCGCTGATGATCAACCAGCATCGCTGCGAGAACACGGACAATCTCATCACCGACGCGGCCATCGAATACATCAACCGCGAGCAGCCGGACTTTACGTTCCTCTATCTGGGGGAGACGGACGAGCGCGGCGGCCACGACACGGGCTGGATGAGTCAGACCTACCTTCAGGTGGTCTCCGACGCTCTGGACTGCGTGCAGCGCCTGCGCCGGAGCATTCCCGGGGAATACGACGTCCTGCTCACCGCCGACCACGGCGGACACGGCCGCGGCCACGGCTCCGACTGCCCCGAGGACATGACCATTCCGCTGGTGATGAACGGCCCGTCCTTTGAAAAGGGCGCGGTGCTGCCCGGCGCGTCCATCAAGGACATTGCGCCCACCATCGCCGATCTGCTGGGCGCGAAGCCCGCCCGGGAGTGGGAGGGACATTCGCTGCTGAAGCATTAAGGCGCCACCGCACAATTCGGCGGTACGTCAGGCTCTGTCTTTTCCGCCATCTGCGGCATGCAGATTCCTCGATTACCCTCCAGTA
>USDD01000004.1 GCA_900553265.1 uncultured Eubacteriales bacterium | reverse complement strand
GCCGGGCGCGGCAGAAATTGCCGCGCCCGTTCTCCTTTATTTTCCGTTTTACGCCTGACCGATGCTCCAGCTCTGGCTCTGGTTCTGAAGCCGCATCATGTGGGCGAACACGCCTTCCTGCTTCAGCAGCTCCGCCGGCGCGCCCTGCTCGGCGACCTCGCCGTTTTTGAGCACGACGATCCTGTCCGCGCCCGACACGGTGCGCATGCGATGGGCGATAATCAGCACCGTCTTGTTCTGAATCAGCCGCGACAGTGCCTGCTGAATGGCCGTCTCGTTCTCCACGTCCAGACTGGCGGTGGCCTCGTCCAGCAGGATGATGGGCGCGTCCTTCAGAAACGCGCGGGCGATGGAGATTCTCTGGCGCTCGCCGCCGGAGAGCTCGCAGCCGTTCTCGCCGATGTTGCTGTTCCACTTCTCGGGGAGCTTTTCGGCGAATTCGTCCACGTTGGCCAGCTTCGCCGCGGCGATGACCTCCTCGTCCGTTGCGTCCTTGCGGCCGATGCGAATGTTCTCCAGAATGGTGTTGTCAAACAGCGTCACGTCCTGGAACACAATGGAGTACAGGCTCATCAGCGCCTCGGGATCGATCTTGGAGACGTCCATGCCGCCCACGGTAATTTTGCCGCGTGGAATGTCCCAGAACCGGGCCGCCAGCCGTGAAACCGTGGTCTTGCCGCCGCCGGAGGGGCCCACCAGCGCCGTGACCTGCCCCTGCTTTGCCGTAAAGGACACATCCCTGAGCACCGTTTCGCCGCCGTCGTAGGAGAAGCCCACGTGATCGAAGGTCACGTCGCAGCCGCGATTGGTCAGCTTCTCGCTGCCGGTCTGCACCGGGCAGTCCAGAATCGAGTTCATGCGCTCAATGTTGGTGTTGGTGGAGATCACCGCGGCCAGATTCTGCAGCGAGCCCTCCAGCGGATCGTACAGGCGCGAGACCACCAGCAGGAACATAAAAAAGGTCAGCACATCCAGCCTGCCCGCCGCCAGCAGCGAAGCGCCCGCCAGCGCCGTCGTCGCCACGCCCAGCCGCAGCACCAGCGAGGCCGACACCACGAACAGCGCCGTGCCCAGCTCGGTCTGAATCAGCCGGCTCTCCAGCGCGCGGATCTTCGCCGCAAGGCCGCTGAGATAGCGTTCCTCGGCGTTGTTGGCGCGCAGGTCGGGCATGGCCTCCATGCACTCCTGAATGCCGTCCTCACAGGCGATCTTCGCGGCCATGGAGCGGCGGGAGAGGCCCTTCTGCACGTCTGAGGCCAGCGCAACGATGGTAAACGCCACGGGCAGCGGCCAGATCGCCGCCAGTGCCATTCTCCAGTTGAAGAACAGCAGCGACACGGAGATCAGCGTCGTGGAGAGAATCGCGCCGAACAGCGGCTCCACATAGTGGGACTGGCTGGACTCCAGCACCGCGCAGTCGTTCATGATGGACGAGGTCAGGTCGGCCAGATCCTTCTTGCCAAAGAAGGACAGCGGAATTCTGCGCAGCTTCTCCGCCAGATTCACGCGGCGAACGCCCGTCTCCACATAGGTAGCCAGAAAGGTTCCGTCGTATTGCAGCCGCGTGCAGAGCAGAATGGCCACCGCCGCGGCGATGCTACCGAGGACGTAAAACGGAATGCGCCCCGCGTTCAGCGCACCGTTCATCAGATCCCGCGCCAGCGCGTACAGCAGGCTCACCGGCAGCATGAAGGTCACGTTCTGCAGCGCGCAGAAGAGAATTCCCTTCACCGCATCCGCCGCGCCCTTCCGGGACAGAGCAAACCGCCTTTGCAAATACTGAAGCATCGCTTACGCCTCCTTTTCCACTTTCCACCGGACGGACTGCTGATAGTCCTTCCACATCTCGCCGAACAGGCTGTCCGCGCTTTCGGAGAGCTCCTCGAACGTGCCGCTCTCCGCCAGTCGGCCATCCTTCAGCACAAAGATGCGATCCGCGCCTGCCACGGTGGACAGGCGATGGGCGATCATGATGACCGTGCGGCCCTTCGCCAGCTCGCTGAAGGCGGCCTGCACCTTCGTCTCGTTGTCCGGGTCGGCGAAGGCGGTGGCCTCGTCCAGAATCAGCACCGGCGCGTCCTTGAGCATCGCCCTGGCGACGGCGAGCCGCTGCGCTTCGCCGCCGGAGAGATACACGCCGTCGGAGCCGATGATGGTGTGCATGCCCTCGGGGAATTTTTCGGTGATGTCCATGCACTGCGCCGCCCGCAGCACTGCCAGCACCTCCGCGTCGGAAGCGTCCGGCCTGCCCATGCGCACGTTGTCCAGAATGCTGCCCTTGATCAGGCGGCTGTTCTGGAACACGAAGGACACCGTGTCCATCAGCTCGCGCTTGTCCACATTGCGAACGTCCACGCCGCCGATGAAGACGCTTCCGCTCTGCGGGTCGAAGAAGCGGGCGATCAGGCTGGCCAGCGTGGATTTGCCGCCGCCGGACGGGCCGACGAAGGCGACGGTCTGGCCCGCGCCGATGGAGAGGGACACGTCCTCCAGCGCGTTCTTTTTGCCGTCGTAGCTGAAGGTCACGTTCTTCAGCTCCACGGAGCTGTCCTTCGGATGCTGCGGCCGGTCGCTCTGGCTGAGCGAAGGGCTGTTCAGCACGCCGTCGATGCGGGTGATGGTATCCTGCACCATCATGCCGTTCTCGCTCATGTACATCAGCTTGCTCAGCGTCAGGGAGATGACCGGCGTGATGATGATATAGAACAGCAGGTTCAGCAGCAGCGCGTTGTCCACCGTGCCGTGGGAAAACCAGAAGCCGCCGAGAATCAGGAACACGAACACGCTATTGACCGCCAGCGTGTACAGACACATCGGCCCGCGCAGATCCTTCGTGTAGGAGATGGTCCAGCGCTCGTAGTTGTCGATGGCGGCCTTGAATTTCTTGAAGGAGAACACCGTCTGCCCGAAGGTCTTGACCACGGGGATGCCGCGGACGTACTCCACCGCCTCGCCCGACATGTCCGCCAGCGCGTTCTGATACTGAGTCATCTTCTCCTGAAGGCCCTTGCCTGTCATGCGCGACATCGCCGCAAGACCCAGCAGCGCGGGAGCCAGGCTCAGCAGGCCCAGCCGCCAGTCGAAGCCCGCCAGCAACGCAAGCAGACCCGCGATGGTGGCCATGGCCCGCGCCTTGTCGGGCAGCTGATGCGCCAGATAGGTTTCCGCCGCGCCGGAGGTCTCCAGAATGGTTCGGCGCAGCCTGCCGCTGCCGAACTGCTCAATCGCGCCCAGCGGCAGCGTGGCGATGTGTTCCGTCATGCTCAGGCGCAGATTGGTGGCGATGCGGAACGCAGACAGGTGCGAGCACATGAGACCCGCGATGTAAATCAGCACGGCGAGCACCGCGAACAGCACGGCCATCCATCCGTAATGGGTGACATGCACGGCCTGCGCGTAGCGCGGCGCAGTCTCGATGACCTCCCTGAGAATGCGCCAGATGTACCAGAAGGGCAGCAGGGCGATCAGCGCGCTGACGGCGGAAAGGGCCCATGACAGATACGTCAGAAGTCTGTACTTGCCGGCATAGCCCAGCAGCCGGTCGAGATTCGATTGCTTTTTCAAAAGCGACGCCTCCCTCTTCGATGATGCAATCTATGATACATAAAGGCGCTGCAGCCGCCTTTGAGCATCCGTTTTTCGGTTAGTTTAGTCTAACTCAGTGTCGAAAAAACGGGGCTTCACTGCCCCATGATCTTCGTCCAGCCGGCGGTGTAGAAATCGCTCAGCTCGTCCAGATACCGGAAGGCCGATTCCAACGGCATGTCGTGAACGATGATTTCGAAATAGGCGTTCATCATGCCGGTCACCAGAATGTGCTCCAGCCGCTCGTCGATGGCGGGTGCGGGCGAACCCAGCTGCTCGAGCACCCTGTAATAGCGATGGGTGGCCGCGATCTCCAGATCGACGGCTTCCTCCAGCATGGACGCATAGCGCGTTCCCTCGGCGCTGCAAAGCAGCAGATGAAACTCGTCCCGATGCTCGTGCATGTACAGCAGCATCTCCCGCATGCACCGCCGGCTGACCGCGCCCATGTTCTCGGGCTGCTGCTCGATGGGCAGCTCGGCGAACGCCATCAGCGCGCCGCGAAACTCCCCCATCACGTGCTCGTAGCATTCCCGAACCAGCGCGTCGAAGAGCCCCTCCTTGCTGTCGTAATAGCCGTACAGCGCGCCGGTGGTCACGCCCGCCGCCCGGACGATGCCGCGCAGCGACGCGTGCTGAAAGCCCTTTGCGAGAAACTCCGCCTTGGCTGCCTCGAGAATCTGTCCGCGCGTATCGCGCTCCGCTTCGCCCATTGTGCGCCTCCATAACAGCGTTATATCACAGTGTTATATTGTATGCACACCCCGCCGTTCTGTCAAGCCCCCGGGCGGATTTTTTCAAAGATTTTGCAATCCGCCTCTCCTCAGGCACGAAAAAAGCCGGCGCGCCGCGCCGACCTTTTTTTCGTTTATTTCCACAGCTTTTCCGGAGCCTTCTCCAGTGCGGCGTAGAGCAGCCGGCCGAGCGCCATGCACACCACGGCCTCGCCCAGCGCCACGGTGGCCACCGTCGTCCACAGCGCGCCCATTTCGACAGCCGCGCCGGGCGCGAGCTCATAGGCAAAATAGACCACCGGGCCGACGATCAGGCCGTTGAACAGCACCGGCATGGCCGTGGCCAGCGTAGGATTGCTGCGCAGCCTCCGGGTCGCCAGCGCGGCCAGCAGCGTGGCCAGCGTGCCGAACAACACGTCGAACCACGGCGCGCCCCCCAGCAGATTGGCCAGCAGACAGCCCACGGCCAGCCCGGGCACCGCGTCCGCCGCCAGCATGGGCATCACGGTCAGCGCCTCGGAGAAGCGGAACTGAATCGCGCCGAAGCTCAGCGGCTGAAGCAGTAAGGTCAGTACGGCGTAGAGCGCGGCGATCATCGCGCCGCGGGCCAGTGCACGAGTGGAGAAGTTCTTCATTTTCTTTCCTTCCTTTCGGTTGCTCGCAGTCGAAGTCCGAAAGGCAGGCGCGACCACTTTTCCCCTTCAAAAAGGGCGAAATGGCAAAAGAAAGGCATGGTTGCCCATGCCAAAGCGCGGCGAACCGCGCGGCCTGGTTTTGTTTTTTCCGGGATAGCGCATCCCTTCAGACAGGAGGACTTCGAACTGTCTCTATGTGGTTGTCGAGATTCAGTATACTCCTGCGCGCGCCAGATTGCAAGTGAATTTTCTGAAAACTCAGCGCCGCGTGGGGTCGACGTAATCAAAGCGCTGAATTTCCGAAAAACCCATCTCCCGCAGCGCGCGCTCGGGCGTGTCCCGGTCGCCATCCGTGTTGAAGCCGGGAATGCGCGGCAGTCGGATGCGCACGCGCTCCGGGCAGTTCTCGGCCAGAATATGCAGATTGCGCAGCACGCGGGCATTGTCCGCGCCGGTATAGCGGCGGTAGACCTCGGGATTGAGATCCTTCACGTCCACAATCCATCCGTCCACCGCGTCCAGCGCCCGCCGGAGCTGCGCCTCGTCCGCATTCAGCGAGGTCTCCACGCGCACGCGCCAGTCCGCGGGCCGCTTTTCGGCGAATTCCGCCAGAAAATCCGCGTGCAGCAGCGGCTCGCCGCCGCCGAAGGTCGTGCCGCCGCCCGTGGCGGAAAAGTACAGTCCGTCCACGCGCAGCTCGTCCACGAGCTGCTCCGCCGAGAGCCGCCGATGCGGCGTGGCAGGGTCCTGCGCGTGGGGATTGATGCACAGCCGGCACCGGAGCGGACAGCCCAGACAGCCCACCAGCGTGGTCACGCCATCACCGTCCGTCTCCATGCGCAGCCGCGAAATGCCGAATACCGGCAGAAGCGCGCTCATTGGCCGGGCACGACGCTGCCGTCCGCGGCGATTTCGCCCTCCAGCTGCACCAGATCGGGCGCGTCCGTGGTTGCGACGGCCACGTCGCCCTCCAGCTCCACCGGCTCCTCCGTCTGCGTGCGATGCGGAATCAGCGCGCGAATCGCGTCCGCCGCCGCGTCCACCGCGGAGCATCCGCTGACCGCCGCCGCCATGCCCACGCACAGTCCGGCCACGACGACGCGCCTGCCCAGCGACGCGCGGCGGCTCAGCTCGCGCTCCAGCTCCCGGGCCTGCGCCTCGCAGTAAGGACAGGTTCCCGCGCACGGCCCCTCGTGACCGCACTCCTTTTCGCAGTAGTCCAGCTCGTTCGCCCGTGCAATGCGCTCGCGCATGGCGCGCAACCGCCGGCACTTTTCCTTTCCGTCCATGCTCTCCCCTCCATTTTCCTGCTTTTTCCATTTAGTCGTTCTTTTTGCAAAAGAAGTTCCGGCCCGAATGCCCTCGGGTCGGAACTTTTCTCACTTTTCCCGCCGAACGATTCGCCCGTTCTCCAGCTCCAGAACCTGATCGAACGCGCTAAGGTCGCCGAGCTAGTGGGCGATGACGAACACGTTCTTGTCCCGCTTCAGCTCCTCGATTACGCCGAGAAACCGCCGCTGGTTTTCGCGATCCTGCGCGCTGGTGGGCTCGTCGAACAGCAGCACCGGCGCGCTCTTCAGGATGGTGTCGTACATCAGGCCCTTGTAATTGAACAGAAGCAGCAGCACCACCACGGTGATCTGTCCCGTGGGAAACAGCCACAGCGCACACATCAGCACCAGCGCCGCGGCGAGAATCACGCCCGTGACGCGGATCATCTCCGCCAGCGCCACGTTGGAGATGGCCACCAGCTGCTCGCTTATGAGATAGGACAGCACCACGCCCATGGAGCTGGCCGTGAGCATGCAGACCGCCAGCAGCGCCGTCCGCGCGCCGTATCGGGCGTGATACTCCCGGAACCGCCGGAGATTGGCATACTTCTTCAGGAACATCGCTCTTCTGCATATTCATGAATCGGGCCCGGGAGTCCGTCTGTGCCGGAAGCTCTCAGGCCCTGTTTCAAAAAATACATGCTCAGAGCACCACGTCGCCCGGGCGATAGCCCTCGGGCAGCGGCTCTTCCTCGAGGAACGGGAAGCTCTCGTCCTCCAGAATGGGCAGGAACGCGGCGTAGGGCATGCTGTCGAATTCGCAGCCATAGCTGCTCGCGCCGAACCATCCGCCCTCCTTAGCGCGCAGGTTCAGGTCGCGGGCAAATTTGGTGCGGTTGGAGCAGTCGTGCACGACAATTCCCCAATGCTCCTCCGCGGCAGCGCGCATGAGCTTCTGAGTCAGCTCCCGGCTCCATACGGGCGAGACGTAGCCCATCCGGGAGACATACAGGTTTTCGCCCCAGTAATTGCCCAGATTGTTGGCGTTCAGATGCAGCTCGGCGCAGTTCATGAAGTCGACGCCCGCAGCGAGAATCTTCTCCTTCTTCCGGAAAAACGCCTCGAACAGCTCCGGGGTCATGGGCGTTTCGACGCCCACGCGAGGAATGTACTTCTTCGCCGTCGCCATGTTCTCGATCACCCTGTCGGCGCAGCCGGACGCGCCCAGATTGAAGCGCAGCTCATCCAGCCCCGCCTCGCCCAGCGCGCGGAGGTTTTCCTCGTTGGCCAGCGTGCCGTTGGTGTACAGATGCTGATGGACGCCCGCCTCGCGGAATTTTCGGATCACGCCGTAGTATTTTTCGATCTCCATGAAGGGCTCGAGGTAGACGTAGGCTACGCCGGTGGGCCGCCTGCCGATGCTCAGCAGCAGGTCGAGGTCGTGCTCATAGAACCGCGTGCCGCCGATCTCCCACAGGCCCTCGCCGATGGGCGGCTGATCGTCCAACTCGCCGTAATTATAGCAGAATTTGCACTGCACATTGCAGCGATTGGTCTTGCGGATGGCGCTCAAGCCCGTGCCCAGCAGACACGAGCGACAGCCCGCGGGAAAGCTCGCCGCGTCGCCGACGAAGAACGTGCGCCCCTCCAGCGACTGAAGGCCGGGAATCTGCGCCTGCAGCTGGGCTATACGCACGTCCTCAGCGGCCTCGATCTGAGCAAACGTCGCCAGCGCGATCTCCTGCTGATGCGGCGGCAGCGGCTCGCCCTCGGGCAGCTCGGCGAAAAATCGGAACCACATCAGCGCGTCCCGCTTGGATATTTTCATCTGTAACAGCTCCTTCGCGCCTCGGCGGTTTTCGCCCGCGCATCGTTTCTCGTATTCAAAAATCAGTCCAGCTCCGCCATCAGACGGCGCATCAGCGCAATCGTCGACGCGTCTCCGCTGGTGAGGAACTCCACCGAGCCCTCCGTCCCCTTCGAGCGCAGGCCGCCCGCCTCCAGCAGGTGCTTGAGCCGCATGCACGTGCCCGTGCGGCCATCAAACAGCTCGGCTTCGGGGAACATCCGCCGAATGGCCCCCGCGAGGAACGGATAGTGGGTGCAGCCCAGCACCACGGAATCGATGCTGCGGCCCACGTATCTGCCCAGCAGCTCCCGAAGCGCCGCCTCTGTCTCGGGCGAATCGGCCTTTCCGGCCTCCACCAGCTCCACCAGTCCGCGGCCAACCACGGGAATCACATGGTCGCCGTAGCGCTTCATCAGCCGCTGAAACTTCGGCAGCGTCAGCGTGGCCTGCGTGGCCAGCACCAGAATCTCGCCGCCGTGACGCGCCTCCTGAGCGGGCTTGAGCGCCGGCTCCATGCCGATCACAGGCAGCTTCAGCTCGGCGCGCAGAATCTCGGCATAGGCCGACGTGGCGGTGTTGCAGGCGATAACCACGGCCTTCACGCCGCGGTCGAGCAGCACGCCCACGCTCTCGGCGGACAGCCGCCGGATCTCCTCCAGCGGCTTGGGGCCGTAGGGCGCGTGGCCATTGTCGCCGTAATACAGAAAATGCTCGTTGGGCAAAATCCGGCGCGCGGTGTGCAGCACACTCACGCCGCCCACGCCGGAATCAAAAAAACCGATCAGATCGTTCATGAACTCACCTCGCTCAGCGCACGCCTGAGAGATCCTTCACCACTTCGCCGGCGAGAATCAGTCCCGCCACCGATGGACAGAAGGACACGCTGCCGGGCGTGGAGCGCCGGCCCGCCTGAGGCGCTTCGGCGCTCTCCTCCTGCCGCGGCACGCGCGCCGGTTCGCGGGAATAGACCACCTTCAGATGCTCCACGCCGCGTTTGCGCAGCTCCTGACGCATCACCCGCGCCAGCGGACAGACGGAGGTTCTGGAAATATCGGCCACCTCGAAGGCCGTGGGATCGAGCTTGTTGCCCGCGCCCATGGCGCTGATGATGGGAATTCCGCGCCGCACGGCCTGCACGATCAGGTCGAGCTTGGCCGTCACGGTATCGATGCAGTCGACGATGTAATCATAGCGCTCCCACTCGATCTCGCCCGCGCGCTCGGGCATATAAAACATTCGCCGAGCCGCCGCGTCCACGTCGGGATTGATGTCCAGCAGCCGCTCGCGCATGACCTCGACCTTGGGGCGGCCCAGCGTGGAGTGCAGCGCCACGATCTGGCGATTCAGATTGCTTGCGCAGACCACATCGTCGTCGAACAGGTCGATTCCGCCCAGTCCCGCGCGCACCATCGCCTCGGCGGCAAAGCCGCCCACGCCGCCCACGCCGAACAGCGCCGCGCGGCAGCTTCCAAGGCGATCCACCGCATCGCTCCCCATCAGCAGCGCCGTCCGCGAAAACTGGTCCTTCATGCGCATTCCTCCTCCGCTTTCTGATTTATTATATCCGAAAGGCGCGGCAAAATCAAGGGCGGGCAACTTTACAGCCGCAGCCCCTTCACATCCTTGACCCGGGAGAGAATCACGTTGGTTCGAATGGACACCACGCCCGGCAGCGGGTCGAGCACATCGCGCATCAGCGCCTCCAGCGCCTCCTGATCGGCGGCGACGGCGTGCACATGCAGCCGGCACGCGCCGGTCACGCGGTAGATCTGCGTCACCGTCGGGCATTCGTCCAGCCGGCGAACGACCTCCGAAAGCGCCTCGGGCCGCGTCTCGATCTCGTAATAGCAGGAAACCGCGCTGCCCAGCCGCTGCGGGTTCACGATGACCGTGTAGCCCTCGATCACGCCGCGCTGCTCCAGCGCGTCCATGCGGTTCTTCACCGCCACGCGCGACAGGCCGAGCCTTTCCCCCAACTCCGAATAGGTGTAGCGCGCGTTCTGCGTCAGCAGATCCACCAGTCTGCGATCCAGCGCGTCCAGTCCGTTCAAAACCATGCTCACGCCCCCTTTTGCGTTATTATAGCATTTTCGACCGTTATTTTCAATACGAAAGCTATATCTTGCGTTTTGCAATAATCCATGCTATAATTTCCGTGGACAATCGCTTTCCGGGAGGAAAAAACATGTATCGCGACCTGACGCGCGGGCCGATTGCGCGCTCGCTGGTTCTCTTTGCCCTGCCGATGATGGCGGGAAATCTCCTTCAGCAGTTCTACAACATCGCCGACACGCTCATCGTGGGCCGCGCGCTGGGAACCGACGCGCTGGCGGCGGTGGGCTCGGCCTACACGCTGATGACCTTTCTGACCTCCATTCTGCTGGGGCTGTCCATGGGCTCCGGCGCGCTGTTTTCCATCTATCGCGGCCGGGGCGACGAGGCCTCGCTGCGCAGCGCCATCGCCCACGCCTTCGGGCTGATTCTGCTGCTGACGCTGGCTCTGAACGCCGCGGTGTACGCCTTTCTGAACCCGATTCTGCACTTTCTGCGCGTGCCGGCGGCGGTCTGGGGCGGCATGCGGGAATACCTCCTCGTCGTCTTTGCCGGGCTGGTCGCCACGTCCGTCTACAATTATCTCGCCTGCCTGCTGCGCGCGCTGGGCAATTCCGCGGCGCCCCTCGTGTTTCTGGGCGTGTCCGCGCTGCTGAACGTGGGTCTGGATCTGCTGTTCGTGCCGGTGCTCGGCTGGGAAATCGCCGGGGCGGCGTGGGCCACGGTGATCGCTCAGTACGTCAGCGCCGCGGGCATGCTCGTCTATGTCCTTGCGAAATGCAAAATCCTGCTTCCGAAACGTTCGGAGCTTCATCTGAACCGGAGCATTCTCGGCGAAATCTTCCGCCTGTCGTCTCTGACCTGCGCACAGCAATCGGTGATGAACTTCGGCATTCTGATGGTGCAGGGCCTGGTCAACAGCTTCGGCGCGACGGTCATGGCGGCCTTTGCCGCCGCGGTGAAGATCGACACCTTCGCCTATCTGCCCGTGCAGGATTTCGGCAACGCCTATTCCACCTTCGCCGCCCAGAATTTCGGCGCGAAGCGCACAGATCGCATCCGCGAGGGCACGCGGCGGGCGTTCCTGCTCAGCGCGGGCTTCGGCGCGGCGCTGTCCATCGCCGTGTGCGCCCTCGCCGCGCCGCTGATGCGCCTGTTCGTGGATCCGGGCGAAACTGCCGTCGTCACGGCGGGCGTGCGCTATCTGCGCATCGAGGGCGCGCTCTACGCCGGAATCGGCTGCCTGTTTCTGTTCTACGGCTATTTCCGCGCCGTCCAGCGCCCGGGCGTTTCGGTAGTGCTGACGGCGATTTCGCTGGGCACACGCGTGCTGCTGGCCTATCTGCTGTCCGCGCTCTGGGGTGAAACGGGAATCTGGCTGTCCATTCCCATCGGCTGGGTTCTCGCCGATCTGGCCGGGCTGTGGTTCATGAAGGCCCGGCCGCTCCGCGTCTGAACGCCGCCGGGCAGAATTTCCCGCCGCGCCGGATATTTCCGGAATTTCAGAATATATAAGGTAACACCGCACAAATGAGGCGGTTGGCCGGCGAATGGATTTTTCGTCAGATGCAAATGCAGATTTCGAAGGTTTACTGGAGGTAAATCGAGGAATCTGCATGCCGCAGATGGCGGAAAAGACAGAGCCCGACGCGCCGCCGAATTGTGTGGTGTTGCCATAAGTGTTGGATTTGTCAACGGGGAGGTCGGATCGATTGAAGCTCCATGCCGCAGGCCGCGCCATCGTTCCCCTGCCCATCGACCGCATTTCGCCCAGCCCCTATCAGCCCCGGCGCGCCTTTTCGGACGCGTCCATCGACACGCTGGCCGAGTCCATCCGCCGCCACGGGCTGCTCACGCCGCTGCTGGTTCGGCGTGTGGGTGCGGAGCAATATGAGCTGGTGGCGGGCGAGCGGCGGCTGCGGGCGCTGAAGCGTCTGGGGCGCGAGCGCGCCGACGCGGTGGTGCTCAGCGCCTATGACCGGGACTGCGCGCTGCTGGCGCTGATCGAGAACCTCCAAAGGGAGAACCTGCACTATCTGGACGAGGCCGAGGCCTTCCGGCGCATTCTGGACGAGCAGTCCGTCACCCAGGAGGCGCTGGCCCAGTCACTGTCCGTCAGCCCGTCGGCGCTGGCCAACCGGCTGCGGCTTCTGAAGCTGCCCGAGTCGGTGCGCCGGCTGCTGCGCCAGACGAGCCTGACCGAGCGCCACGCCCGGGCGCTGCTGCGCCTGAATGACGAGGAGACGCAGCTGGCGCTGACCCGCGAGGCCGCCGACCGCGCCATGAGCGTGCAGCAGCTGGAAAAGCGCATCGAGCAGCTGCGCCGGGAGGCCCGGCCTCAGCCCAGCGTCAGCCGCGTGGTGCGCGACAACCGCATCGTCATCAACGCCGTGCTGGACACCGTGCGCGAGCTGAACCGCATCGGCGTGCGCGCCGACAGCCGCGTGGAGGAGCGGGAGGGCTGCGTGGACGTGATCGTCACCATCCGGACGGGAGACGAGCGTTCCTGAATGCCAAAACGGAGACGGCGTTTTTTCTCGCCGTCTCCGCTTTTCTATTTACAGATACGCCTTGGAGGGATGGATGATGGCCCGGCCGGTGTCCGGCTCGAAGCCCTCCAGCACCAGCAGCGACCGCGCGCCCTCCACGCGCTTGACCTGCGGCTCCGACGTGGCGATCATCACGCCCACGCCCACGACCTCGGCCTGAAATTCCTTCATCATGTCGACCATGCCCTGCAGCGTTCCGCCGCCCTTCATGAAGTCGTCGATGATGAGCGCGCGCTGCCCGGGCGCGACGGCGCGGCGCGCCAGCGCCATGGTCTCGATGCGCTCGTTGCCGCCGCCGGCGATGTAGTTGATTTTCACCGCCGAGCCCTCGTAGGCGCGGCTGTCGCGGCGGGCAATGACCAGCGGCACGTCCAGCATCCGCGCCGTCATCAGCGCGATGGGAATGCCCTTGGTCTCCATGGTCAGCACAAAGTGAGGCTGGCGATCGTAATACTGCGCGGCCAGAATCTCGCCCATGGCCTGCGCCGTGACCGACTCCGCCGTCACGTCCGACGTGTAGAGGAATCCGCCGGGCAGCATGCGTCCCGGCTGAGCCAGCCGCTCGGCCAGCTCCGTCAGCACCCGGCGCGCGCGCTCGGGGCTGGGAATGGCGCGATAGCGCACGCCGCCCGCCGCGCCGGCAACCGTCTCGATTTTGCCCAGATCGAACCGCTCGAAGGACTCGCTGACCAGATCGATGTCCTCGCTGATGGTGGACTTCGCCGCGCCGAACATCTCGCAGAACTCGCCGAGGGTATGGATGCGGTTGGGCGCGTCGGTGAGAATTCTCGTCATGGCTCCCAGCCGTTCATTCCGCTTGATCTTATCCATCGTGTCCTCCTGATTCCGAATGTTTTATTGCTGTCGTCTATTATAATTCGGAATTGTGAACTTTGCAGCGGATTTGGAGCAAATTATCCCGGAAAAACGAACATTTAACCTGAATCTGTCCCCTCAACGGCGACGACACTTGCAGGATTTTGGATTTTCCATTATAATATATGGGCTGGAAGCATGGTTTTCTCTTTGGAAGGAGGCATTTTCATGCCCACAAACATCAAATCCTACCGCGGCGGCCGCGTCCATTTCATCGGCGTGGGCGGAAGCTCCATGTCCGGTCTGGCGGGACTGCTGGCCGACGAGGGCTATACCGTCAGCGGCTCCGACCGCACCCGCTCCCATAAGACCGACGCGCTGGCCGCCAGGGGCATCGAAATTCACATCGGCCATCTGCCCGAAAACGTGCATGGCGCGGATGTGATCGTCTATAACGCGGCCATCGCGCCCGAGAACCCCGAGCGCGCCGAGGCTGCGCGGCTGGGCATTCCCCAGATTGAGCGCTGCGACCTGATCGGCCAGCTGATGGAGGGCGCGCCCTTCGCCATCGGCGTGTCGGGCACCCACGGCAAGACCACCACCACCTCCATGCTCGCGCAGGCCTTTCTGCAGGCCGGCGTGAACCCGACCATCCACATCGGCGGCGAGCTGGACTTCATCGGCGGCTCCACCCGGCGCGGCGACAGCGGCGATTTCATCGTCGAGGCCTGCGAATTCCACGGCAGCTTTCTGCACTTCCACCCCACGGTGGCCATCGTGCTGAACATAGACGAGGACCATCTGGACTACTTCCGCGATCTCGACCACATCGAGCAGACCTTTGCCGAATACGTGGCGCTGGTGCCCGAGGACGGCTGGTGCATCGCATGGGGCGACGACCCCCGCGCCCGCCGCGTCTGCGAAAACGCCCGCTGCCGGTCGCTGACCTACGGTCTGGGCGAGCACAACATGCTGCGCGCGGTGAACGTGACCTACGACGAGCGCGGACGCGGCTCCTACGACGCGGTGCTCAACGGAGAGAACCTCGGGCGCTTCCACGTAGGCGTGTCCAGTCAGGCCAACCTGCTGGATTCGCTGGCCGTAGTGGCCGCCGCCCATGTGCGTGGGCTGGACATGGCGGCGGTGGCCGACGCGCTGGAGCATTTCGTGGGCGCGCACCGGCGCTTTGAGCTGACCAGCGTGACCGACGGCGTGCGCTGCTACACCGACTACGGCCACAATCCCGCCGAAATCAAAAACGCCATCCAGATCGCCGGCATGCAGGAACATCGAACCCTGTGGTCGGTCTGGCAGCCCCACACCTATTCCCGCACCAAGACGCTGTTCAACGCCTTCCTTACGACCTTCGACGGCGTGGACCGGCTGCTGATTACCGACATCTGTGCCGCCCGCGAGAGCGACCCGGGCGACATCTCCTCGGAAATGCTCATCGAGCCGCTGCGCGCCCGGGGAATCGACGCGGTGCTGACCCCCACCTTCGACGACGCGGAGGCCTATCTGCGCGCCCACTGGCAGCCCGGCGACCTGATGATCAGCCACGGCTGCGGCGACGTCGACCTGCTCAACGAGCAAATCGCCAAACACGGCGACACGAACCACTGACCGCAGGGAGGGATCCCCCTTGAAGAAAATCGCGGCTCTGCTGATCGCGGGCACGCTGATTGCGGCGACGCTGTCCGGATGCTCCAACGGCTCGGACACCGCCGCCGACCAGCCGCCCCTCAACACCGTCCCCGAATCCACCGTGACTACCGAGTTTGTCGACGCGTTCATGCCCGACGTCATGGACGTGCCCGTGGACGCGACGGCCGAACCCGCGGCGGATGTGCCCGACGAATCCATCGTGCCTGAAAGCACGGACACGCCCGCCGAGGCGGCGACCGAGGCTCCCGCGGCGCAGGCCACCGCCGCGCCCTACGCCTACACGCTCACGGCGCTGACCGACTCCACCTTCGGCTTCGTCTGCGCCTATCCCAGCGGATGGAAGAACCTGCCCGGCAAGTACACCGCCTGCTTCCGCGAGGAGGTTTCCGGCGATGACTTTCCGGCGCGCATGGCCGTCACCCGCAAGCGTCTGGCCCACGCGCCCAAGTTCTCCAGACTGCTGACCCAGTTTCAGGAATACGCCGAGACCGTCCGCGCTCAGTACGACAGCAAGACCTTCGAATACGGCGACCTGAATTCCTCGGCGGCCTTCCTCGGCCAGCCGGCCTACGAGATCACCTATCTGGCCTATTCCGGCGACGTGGAGGTCAAGGGCTACATGATCTGCACCAACGTGGACAAATACGTCTACGTGTTCCACTTCTGCGCGCCCTACGACGACTACGCCGCCATGGAGCCGATGATGCGGCAGCTTCGCGATTCCGTGACGCTGGCCCAGTGACGGGAGGTTCTGATGGCGATCATCAGCTTTTATGAATCCGAGCGGGACAGCATGACGCAGCCCCGCGCGTGGTACGCTCGAAACGACAACTGCCTGCCCCACTTTCACGCGGGCATCGAGCTTTCCTATGTGCTGGAGGGCGAGCTGACCGCGGTGGTGGACGGACGGACGCACAGTGTGCATGCGGGTCAGCTGCTGGCCAACAACTGCTATTCGGTGCATGCCTATTCGTCCGAGGAATGCTGCTCCATCGTGGCCATCATCCCGCTGGGCGTGGTGCCGTCCATTCAGAAGCTGCTGACCTCCAACCGCTTCCGCCGCAACGTCGTCGATGACGAGGCGCGCACGCTGGAAACCCTGATGCGCATGCTGGTGGACGCGGACGGCAACGAGATTCTGCAAAAGGGCCTGAGCTACGCGCTGCTGGGCCTGCTGACCCGGCGCGTTCCCATGGATCCCGTTTCCTCCGGCGACCACGCCGACGCGATCTGCAGCATTCTGAATTACTTAAACGACAGCTTCACCCAGCGGCTGACCGTGGAGCAGGTGGCGGCCCGCTTCGGCTACAGCCGCAGCCGTTTTTCCCATCTGTTCAAGAGCACCGTGGGCTACAGTCTGCCCCAGTATCTGAATCTGCTGCGCTGCCGCAACGTCTGCGAGCTGATGATGACCTCCGACCGGCCCATCGTCGATCTCGCCGTCAGCGCCGGCTTCAACAACACCCACACGTTCTATTCCGCCTTCAAGGCTCACTACCACATGACGCCCCGGGAGTACATCCTGAACCGGCAGAACGCGCCGGAATCGAGGAGGGACGAGACATGAACGACGCTCAGAGGATTCTTCATGCCGCCCACGCCCGCAACCGCGCGGACGACCTCCTGTACGCGACCTACCGTCTTTCCGCCTCCGAGCCGCTGGACGCCTTCGTGCTCGCGCCGGCGTGGACGCCGGAAATGCTCTTTGCCGACGCCCCGGTCAGCGTCTGCACTCGGCTCGTCCATCCCACGGAGAGCAGCTATCTGGTGGAATACGCCGGTCTCCGGCTCGGCTGGATCCAATGCGGCATCGGCACGGCTTCTCTGGTGGACGCGGCGCTGCTGGCAGCCGAATCGCCGACGAAGCGATGGATCTTCGCCGGCTCCGCGGGCTCGCTCCGGCCGGATATCGGGCTGGGCGAATTCGCAACGCCCTCCGAGTCCCTCGCCTACGAGGGCGGCTCGATCTATCTGAGCGGTTCGCTTCAGCCGAAGACCTTCGGGCGCGCCGTTCGCCCGAGCAATCCCGAATTTGTCCGCGCGGCAATCGAAGCCGCCGCGGCCATGGGTGTCGCGCTCACGCCCCGGCGCACCTTCTGCACGGAATCCATTCTGTGCGAATACGCGATGATCGACCAGATTCTCGCCACCGGCGCGGAGATCATCGAGATGGAGACGGCGGCGTTCTACGAATGCGCCCGCATGGCCGAGCGGGACGCGGTCGCCCTGCTGAACATCTCGGACAGCTCCCTGTCCGGCGCGGGCCTTCTCGGCCGGACGGAGGAGGAAAAGGCGCTCCACAGCCGGGCGCGCCAGCGGATTCCCGCGCTGATCGAAGCCGTCTGCAGGCTCTGACCCCGCGCAAGCAGCTCCGGTTTTCCTTTCAAGGTGAGTCTATGAAAGAAGCAATTCTCGCGCTCGTTCCCGATTACTATCCCTCCTTCGTCTGCAAGGCCGGCGCGTGCCGGACGCCCTGCTGCGAGGGCTGGCCGGTCACCATGTCCATGGGCGATTACTTCCGCCTGCTGGGCGTGGAATGCAGCCCGGCGCTGAGGCGAAAGCTGGACGTGGCGCTGCGCATGGCCGACCGCCCCTGCCCGGAGGAATACGCCTGCATCTCGCCGCGCTTCGACGGTCGATGCCCCATGCACATGGACGACGGCCGCTGCGCCGTTCACGCCGAGCTGGGCGGCGGCGCGCTGCCCGCGGTGTGCCGACTGTATCCCCGGGGCGTGCGCATGGACGACATGCCCGAGGCCTCCTGCGCCAACAGCTGCGAGGCCGTGGTGGAGCGGCTCTTCGCCCACGAAGCGCCGATGACCTTCGTCCGCGTTCCGATGGCGCCGGATCTGCCCCGCGCCGCCGCGCGCGAGGTGTTCTTCGAGAGCCTCGGGCGTGAGCAGGAGATTCGCCTGTGGCTCATTCGGCTGCTTCAGAACCGCGGCCTGTCCATGCCGCGCCGGCTCATGGCGCTGGGCATGCGGCTGCGCGAGATGGAGGACGCGCTGAACCGCCGGGACGAAGCCGCGGTCGCGCGGCTGCTCGAAGAAGGCGGCGCGAGCGCCCTTCCGCCCGAGGAGCCGCTGTGCGAAGCGCACCTGCGCTTCGGCCTGAAGGCCGCGGCGGCGATGCTCCGGCAGATGGACGAGCGCAGCGACAGCCTGCGCGATTACGGCGAGGCCGCGCTGGCCTGCTTCGGCGACGACGACGCGTTCGAGCGCTATCAGCGCGCCCGGGCGCATCTGGAAGCGACCTTTCCCCATTGGGAACGCTGGCTGGAGCAGCTGCTGGTCAACCACATGTTCTTCGAGCGCTTTCCCTTTCAGGATCGCCCGGTGAGCCTTTCGGACGAGTTCGTGGCGCTGTGCGCGGTGTACACGCTGATGCGGCTGCTGGCCGTGGGCTGGATGGCGGACAAAAACTCCGAGGCGCAGTTCGTCGACGCGGCGGCCGCGGCCTTCCGGTTCATCGACCACACGTCCTTCGACCGCTACGCCGCCGGCGTGCTCCATGCGCTGGACTGTGCTTCGCCCGAGCGGCTCTTCGACCTGATCCGGCTGTGAGCATATTCCCCCAAGGATGCGCATATTCTGTTTCGAGCGGCGGGCGTTTCTGCGCCCGCCGCCTGTATATGGACAAACGGCGGCAAATGCGCTATAATGGAAGATAAGTGAATCCGAAGTCCGCGGGCAAAATCGCCGCGGCCGCAAGGAGCGTTGCATACAAATGGTATTTTCCAGCAAAATCTTTCTGTTCTTCTTCCTGCCCGCGGTGCTGACGGGCTATTTTCTGCTGAGAAAGCACCGCCGCGCCAGCAACCTGTTTCTGACGCTGGCCAGTCTGATTTTCTACGCCTGGGGCGAGCCGAAGTTCGTGTTCGTGATGATGGCCTCCATCGTGGTCAACTGGCTGTTCGGCCTGTGGGTGGATCGCGTGCGCGAAAACAGGCGCGCGGCCAGGGGCGTAGTGGCGCTGATGGTCGTGTTCAACCTGAGCCTGCTGGGCGTGTTCAAGTATCTGACCTTCCTGCTGACCAACGTGCGCAGCTGGTTCGGGCTGTCCTTCCCCATTCCCCACATCGCGCTGCCCATCGGCATCTCCTTCTTCACCTTTCAGGCCATGAGCTACGTCATCGACGTGTATCGCGGCGACGGCAGGGTGCAGAAGAGTCTCGTCAACGTCTGCCTGTACATCTCCTTCTTTCCTCAGCTCATCGCCGGCCCCATCGTGCGCTATCAGACGGTGGCCGACGAGATCGAGGGCCGCAGGGAGACACTGCCGGACTTCACGCTGGGCTGTCAGCGGTTCATGGTGGGTTTCTGCAAGAAGCTGATTCTGTCCAACAATCTGGGACTGCTGGTGGACACGGCCTTCGGGCTGGACGCGGCCAGCCTGTCCGTGGCGGGCTCGTGGATGGCCGCCTGTGCCTATCTGATGCAGGTCTACTACGACTTCTCCGGCTATTCGGACATGGCCATCGGCCTGGGCCGCATGTTCGGCTTCCATTTTCTGGAGAACTTCAATTTCCCGTTTATCTCCAAGTCCGTCTCGGAGTTCTGGCGGCGCTGGCACATCTCCATGTGCACGTGGTTCCGGGATTACCTCTACTTCCCGCTGGGCGGCAGCCGGGTCAAGTCGGTCTGGCGGCTGCTGTTCAACATGCTGATGGTCTGGGGCCTGACGGGTCTTTGGCACGGCGCGGCGTGGACGTACATTCTCTGGGGACTGGGCTTCTTCGTCATGCTGGCCTTTGAGCGCCTGAGCGGTCTGGGCAAATGGATGGAAAAGCGCGGTGCGCTGGGTGTTCTATACGCCATGTTCATGGTTGTGACCATCACGGTCATGATCCGCTCAGACGATCTGGGCGTGGCGAAAACGTTCTATTCCACCATGTTCGGCCTCAGCGGCGCGCCGCTATGGAGCGCCACCGCCGGCGTGTTCCTGCGGGAATACGGCTGGTTCCTGCTGGCGGGCGTGATCTGCGGCCTGCCCGTGGCTCAGTGGCTGCGCGAGAAAGTGCGCTTTCCCGAAAACGCGCTGCGCATCGTCGGCGCGGTGCTGCTGGCGGGGCTGATGGTCATTGCGCTGAGCTACGTGGCCGTGGTGGACTACAATCCCTTCATCTACTTCAACTTCTGATCGGGAGGCACGCCCTATGAATCCGCTTTGGGAAACCCTCTGGCAGATGTCCGAGCCGGGACAGCTGCTGCGCGACGAGCCGATGAGCCGCCACACCACCTTCCGCGTGGGCGGCCCGGCGGACATGATGTTCTTTCCGTCCATGGAGCAGCAGATTTCTGTGGCGCTGAAGCTGGCGCGGGACTACCATGTGCCGGCGCTGGTGGTGGGCAACGGCTCCAACCTGCTGGTGCGCGACGGCGGCGTGATCGGCCTGGTGATCGTGCTGGGCGAGCGCTTTTCGCACATCGAAATCCATGACAATGTTCTGACCGCGCAGGCGGGCGCGTCGCTTAACAAGGTCGCCGCGGCGGCGCAGAGCGCGGGTCTTTCCGGGCTGGAATTCGCCTCGGGCATCCCGGGCACGCTGGGCGGCGGCTGCGCCATGAACGCGGGCGCCTACGGCGGTCAGCTCTCCGACGCGCTGATGGACGCGCAGGTGCTGCTGGACGGCGAGATCCGCACGCTGAGCCGGGACGAAATGGAGATGGGCTATCGCACGACGCTCCCGCTCCGGCGCGGCGGCGTGGTGCTGTCCGCGCGGTTTCATTTGGCGGCGGACGACCCTGAGGCCATCGCCGCGCGCAGCCGGGAGCTGAACGCCCGCCGCCGGGAAAAGCAGCCGCTGAACTATCCCAGCGCGGGCAGCGTATTCAAGCGCCCCGAGGGCCATTTCGCCGGCGCGCTCATCGAAGAAGCCGGCCTGAAGGGCCTGACCATCGGCGGCGCGCAGGTCAGCGAAAAGCACGCAGGCTTCATCGTGAACCTCGGCGGCGCGACCGCCGCGGACATTCTGGCGCTCATCCAGCGCGTTCAGGACGAGGTGGAGCGCCGCTCGGGCGTCCGTCTGGAGCCCGAGGTGCGCATTCTTGGGGAGGACTGAGCCATGTCCTTTGCATCCAACGCCCGGGGCGAGCTCGCCCGGGAGAGCTGCGGGCAGATCTGCTGCGCGCGCAGCGAGCTGGCGGCCGCCCTTCTTTCGTCGGGCGGCATTTCCTTTCGAGGGCTGAAGCGCTACGCCCTGTCCCTCACGTCGTCGGACGGCGCGATCGTCCGGCGCTATTTCTCGTTGCTCAAGCAGTTCTGGGGCGTCACGGCCCAGATCCGCACGCTGTCGGCGGACACGCTCAACGGCTCGGTGCGCTATCAGCTGGTCATCCCCGAGGAGCATTCGCTGACGCTGATGGGCGAAATGCGCCTGCTGGACGACGGCGCGCTGTTCGGCGTGCGCACGGTTCCCGACGCGGAGCTGACGAAGCTGTCCTGCTGCAAAAAGAGCTTTCTGCGCGGCGCGTTCCTGATGTGCGGCGCGGTGAGCAATCCTGAGCGGGAATACCATATCGAAATCGCAGCTCCAAATGTGGAATTTGCACAGTTCACCGTCGAAATAATGAACGATTTTGAGATTTTTGCTAAAATCGCGTGCAGAAAAGCGAAATATGTGGTATACTTGAAAAAAGCGGAAGAGATTTCCGACTGGCTGACGCTGATGGGCGCGGGCGCGGCGGTGCTGAGCCTGGAAAACGTGCGCATCAGGAAGGACGTGAGCAATCAGGTCAACCGCCAGATGAACTGCGATTCCTCCAACATCAACCGCACCATGGCCGCGGCGGAATCGCGCATCGAGGACATCCGCTTTCTGGATCGGGAAATCGGGCTGGACAAGCTGCCGAAGGCGCTGCGCGAAACGGCGGAGGCCCGGCTGAACAACCCCGACGTCTCGCTGACGGAGCTGGGCGAGCTGCTCGTCCCTCCGCTGGGCAAATCCGGTGTGAACACGCGCCTGCGCCGTCTGGGCGAGCTGGCGAACCGACTCCGCGCCGGCGAGGAAACGGGGCTATCATCGAAATAAAGGAGTATCACCATGGTTCAACTCAACACGACTTTTGCAGCGACGGATCAGCTCTCGCCGGAATTCGCAGCGAAGCTGGCTCAGTGCGCGTCGCAGTTCCAGTCCGTGCTCTCCATCGAGTGCGGCGGCAAGCGGCTGCATCTGGATTCGCTGATCGGCATTCTCTCCATGGAGCTGTATCGCGGCGTGCCCGTCTCGATCATCGCCGACGGCCCGGACGCGGCAGCCGCCGCCGACGCGGTGCGCCATCTGCTGGAGGGCGACCTCTGAGCATCCCGCCTCCCGGCGGGTTTTGCTTTTTCAAGGTGGAAAAGCCGCTATCACAGGCCGTCCAGTCCGGAATGGACAGCGTTCCATTAGTGCTTTCGAATACATAGAAAATCTGTAAAGGAGCCGGAATCATGTTCTTCACACTGCATTGCGATTCTCCGCTGGGCGGCATTCTGCTGGCCGCGGACGAGATCGGCCTGTCCGGCCTCTGGTTCGACGGCGCGAAGTACTTCGCCGCCGGACTGCCCTCGGAGCATGTGGAAGAAAAATCACCCGCGCTGGCCGAGGCCGCGCGCTGGCTGGACGCATACTTCAGCGGCCGCGAACCGGATTTCCTGCCGCCGCTGCATCCCCATGGCACCGCGTTTCAGCGCGCCGTGTGGGACATTTTGCGCTCCATTCCCTATGGACAGACCATGACCTACGGCGAAATCGCCCGCCGGCTCGCCGCGCAGCAGGGGCATTCCCGCATGTCCGCCCAGGCCGTCGGCGGCGCGGTGGGCCATAATCCCATCTCGCTGATCGTCCCCTGCCACCGCGTGGTGGGTGCGAACGGCAGCCTGACGGGCTATGCCGGCGGCGTAGAGCGCAAGCTCCGGCTTCTGCAAATAGAGCATGCCGACACAGAAAAGCTCTTCCTCCCCCACCGCGGAACGGCGCTGTGACGCGCGAATAGCCCTTTGCAACACACCGATTTATAAAAGCGCATCTCCGTCTCACGAAAGCATCGGCGCTTCTTCCAAAGTACAGCCCATTCGCGGCCTGATGTGCCTCCGTGCTTTTCCCCGCATTTCTCCATACAATTGCCGCCCGGAAAACTTCGTTTTCCGGGCGGCATTATTTCCCTCATCGCTTCATCGGAATCCACGCGCACATCCTGCTGTCCTCCTGCCCTGTCTTGCCGGCGGAGGCGTAGTCGATCACTGGCATGGTCGTTCCGTCGGCGAGCTGCACGTCCATGGCGACCACGCAGCGCACCGACGAATGCTCGCTCAGCGCCGCCACGACGGAGCCGTCGTCGTTCTGCACGAGCTCCACCGGCGCGTCCACGCTCTGACCCAGACGTGCGTCCCGCGCCAGCACCAGCGGGCCCCGGCGCAGCGCCATATAGGGCGCTTCTCCCGAGGAAACGCCGTAGTCCTCCGGGCGAACGGGCATGACGCGCATGTCCAGCGTCAGCTCGACGGTATCCCCGTCCTGCCACAGGCGCTCGACCTCAGCGTAATGGCCCGGCATGCAGACCATTTTCTCGCCGCAGACGCGCAGCGTCGTCTTTTCGCTCCAATCGGGCACGCGCAGCTTCAGCGTAAAGCGCTCGGCCTTCTCCGGATGCACGGCGATGCGCACATCTCCGCCCACGGGATAGGTCGTGTCCACATCCAGCGTCAGCGCCGCGCCGCCGGGCATGCCGGTGCGGAGGGCGCCGGGCAGATACTGGTTGAGCACGATTCCGCCCGCCTCGCAGACGGCGGCGAACATGCTGATCAGGCCCAGACCCGCCGCGCCGATGCAGGCGCAGCAGCCGCAATACGTGCCGTTCTCCATAGGCTTGCAGCCACCCATCTACCGTCCGCACAGGCCCGGCAGCAGCGGCGAATAGCTGTCGAAGGGCAGGCCGCCGTTGACCGTCGCGCAGTCGCTGTTGACCGCGCCGGGCAGCGCGTTGTGGAGCGAGCGCTCCATGTGCGCGGCGAACTCCGCCTCGCCGGTCAGGCACAGCACCTGCCAGCACAGCTTCATCCACGTCACGGTGACGCAGGTCTCCTGCATGACGCCCTTCTCCGCCGCGTCCAGCTGGCGCACGGCGGAGTGGTCGAACAGCTCGTGGGTGCAGCCCGCGCAGCCGATGGCGGTGATGTCCGAGGCGAACACGTGCTTCGCAAAGCGGATTACCGCCAGCTTCCACGCCTCGACGCCGGTGACGCGATAGTACTCCAGCAGGCCCTCGAAGCCTGATCATTAGCATGATTGTCGGCGAACTGCCTTCAGCATTCCGCCGACCCGGCCAGGCTTTCAGCTTGCCTAATCATTATTACAGCTTATTCCAATCCACAGCTCAATCCATAATTTTCCGCATGGCGAAGGCCCCGGCTTTCGCATTTTCTCGAAAGCCGGGGCCCGTTTTTCTCTTCAGCGGATTTCATGCACAGGGCATTCGCCCCGTCTCTCAGCGAACCTCCACCTCGGGACGGGTGCGGACGCCGATGCTGCGGAGGCGATAGCTCTCCGTCCAACGGCTGCCGGTGCTGCGCCACGCGTCGGGGCCGATCCACTTTTCCCTCTCATCGGCCAGATGCAGCGGGCCGAAGGCGTTCTGGCGGTTGCCCAGCAGCGTCAGCTCCAGCGTGTGCGCGCCGGCCTCCACCTCGCCCAGCGAGAGCACATAGGGCGCGTAGACCACGTGGCCCTTGTCCTCGCCGTCCAGCGACACGCGGATGGCCGCGCCGTCGTAATGGGGAACCTTCACAGTCAGCTCGCCCGCCGCCGTCTCGATGGGCAGGCGGTAGACGACGTTTCCGCCGTAGTGCGGCAGACCCTGACGGGTAATGTCGTCGAAGCCCAGCTTCTCCGGCAGCGCCGTCAGCACGCGCTCCTCGCCCTGCATGCGCACGCCGAAGCCGCCCAGCAGATAGCACCACTCCACATTGGTACGCCGTCCGAAGGGCAGCTCGACCTCGATGGTCGATACTCCGGCCTCAAGCGCGCCCAGCGGCACCGTGCCGATGCTCTTGTCGGTGTAATAGCCCTCGGGCCGCGCGGCGACGGGCTGTCCGTTCAGCCAGATTTTCGCGATCTCCGCGTCCTCCAGCGCCAGCAGCGCGCGCTCCACGCGGATCTCCGAGCGCACGGTGAAGCGCAGGCGCACGGTGTGCCCGGTCTTTTCCTCCTGCACCGTCCATGGCTGCGCCACGGCGTTCATGCGCGGCGGCCAGCCCAGCTCCCGGCGCAGGGCGTTGTCCGCGCGCAGCAGCTCCTCCATGGGGCGATATTCGCCCGCGTCCAGCGCCGTCTCTGCCTTGTCCAGCAGCAGCACGTTCGGCTCGTCCAGCTCATAGTCCACCAGCGCCGGAACCGCCACGGACTTCGCCGCGCGATTCTCCGCCGCGACCGGGCGCTGAAACTCCGCCGCGTGATCCAGACGCAGCAGCAGGCTGTCGTGGTCGTACAGCGCCGCGCGGACGACGGTCCTGCCGCCGACGGCCTGCGCGTCCGCCGGGCGAATCTCGCCGGTAAGCGTGTCGTAGATCTGCGCGGCGTACTCGCCCGCCACGGTCAGGCGAATCTCCTGACGATGAGGAATGTCCTTGTTGTAGGGATCGCGGCTGTGGGCGAGGAACAGCCACAGGCCGTCGCCGTCTCGGCGCAGCTGATGCACGAGGTTGTCCGTGCGCGTGCCGTCCTCGTTGCGAACGTCGATCAGACGCACGGGCTCCAGCGCGGTGAGCACCGCCTCCTGGCTGAACTCGGCCCGCTGAGACTGAGCGTACAGCTTCGCGCCGCGGTCGTCGGGCTTCGCATCGGTGTAACTGGGCGCATTGCCCAGGAAGATCAGCCGGCCGCCGGCCCTCTGGAAGGCCTCCAGCCGCTCCAGCGTGGTGGCGCGCAGCGTCTCGCAGCCCGGCACCACCACCGCGTCGTAGGCCATCTCGCCCACCTGAAGGGGCGCGCCGGCCTTTTCGCACTGAGAGGGCAGCAGAGATTCGCTGATGAAGTCGAAGTCGATTCCGCCGTTGAGCAGCCAGTCAGTCAGGCTCTGGAAGTGCTCGTCCAGCTGCTGGCGCACGCCGTAGGTCTGCTCGGCGGGGCCCCAGTGGAGCCAGTAGCTCTCCACGGGATGAATCACGCCCACGCGCACCACGGGCTTGCCGCGGGTCAGCGCGGTGTTCAGGCGGGCGAAGTGATCCTCCACGTAGGAATAATCGCGCCACCACGGGGACTGATAGCTGATGGATGCGGGATAGTCGCGCTTGGCCTCGCCCTTCATGGACACCCATGACAGGTGCTGCACGCGGACGGTCACGCCCAGCGCGGCCTGCCAGTCGCCGTGAATCTTGTGGCCGCGGAAGTCGAAGTCCCAGCCGGTCACGCCGTACAGCTCGCTGGTCATGCCGCAGCGGCCGTACTGATGCACGGCGCTCTGAGCCTGCTTGGCGGTGGTCAGCTCGAACCGGGCGCAGAGCATGTCGATGCCCGGCAGCTGGAAGCTGCGATAGGAGCGCATCGTCTCGCCCAGCGCCGCCGTCTGGCTGCACAGCGTGGGCTCCTCCATCATGTGGCCCGTGAGCATCAGGCCGTGCTCGCCGCACCAGCGGCCGCAGGTGTCGGCAAAGGCCTCGGCGAAGCGCTCGGCGATGTGGTCGTGGTAATGATAGCGCACGACGGAGATCTTTCCGTCCGGCAGCTCCCACAGCAGCTCCGGCAGATGGTCGACCAGTTCCTCGCCATAGGCCGCGCGGAAGGTCTCGGGCAGATCGTCCGTCCAGGGCAGCATCACGTCCTTCTCCTCCTGAGCAAAGGACAGCGTGGTCTTGTGGGAGAACTGGGGCTCGTCGGTGAAGATGGCGGGCACCGCGCCGCCGAAGTCCTCGCCCACGGTTTCGAGATAGCGCTCGTAGGTGATCTCCACAAAGCGCTGAATGGTCGCCGGATCCAGCGTGTTGGCATAGGTCTGGTTGTTGTACCACGGGTTGGGCCGGTCGGTCTCCACATAGGCGTACCACTTGCGGCCCTGAGCCGGAGCATTTTCGTCGATGCGCGCTGCGCTGGCGAGACAGCCGTTTTCGTCCAGCCGCACGTCGTAGCAGGCCAGCAGCGTTCCGTTCTCCGATCGGCCCGTGCGGGCGGAGGCCTCCTGAATGTCCTCCGCGCTGGCCTGGCCGTAGGGCTTGGTGGTCAGCAGCAGATGCCGCGCGCGATACTTCGGATCCTTCGTCAGAAGGCCGCCCGCCGCGCCGGAGGGCCAGCGATCCTCGTCGTACAGCCACGCCAGCATGCTTTCCTGCTTGCACTTTTCCACGCAGGCGCCCACCAGCGCCATGTGCTCGTCGCTGAGATAGGGCGTGGCCATGCCCGTGCGCACGTGCATGTGCGCGCCGCCCAGGCCCATCTCCTTGAGCACCTCCAGTTGCCAGAGCAGCTCGCCGCGATCCAGCTCGCAGTTCCACGCCCAGAAGGGCGCGCCGCGATACTCGCTGCCCGGATGGCGGAACAGCTCGGGGCTGAGGTTCTTTTCCGTTGATTTGGGATACAGCATGTCGTATTCCTCCCGTTTTTCCTTTGCGATTCATCGAAAGCGGCTCACGCTTCCATTTTCCACCAAAAGGATACCCTGCTTTTTTCCGATTGTCAAGGGAAAAAAAGCTCTGCCGACAAAAAGGCGTTTTCCATAGAATTTACGCTGATTTGACGCGTTTCCCCGGCGCAATTTCATATGGGCATGGCATAATGGTCTGGCTTGTCTGAAAGATCAATAATAAATAGGAAGGGAGCTTTTCCATTGAGAAAGCAGAAATACACGCCGCTGCCGCCGGACACGGAGAAAAAGGTTCTGGGCGTTTTCACGAGGGATCCCGTGTTCTATCGCACGTTCTTCCCGCTGATGTTCGTCATCGTGCTTCAGCAGCTGGCGGCGCTGGCCGTAAACATGGCCGACAACCTCATGCTGGGGCGCTATTCGGAACTGTCGCTGTCCGGCGCGACGCTGGTGAACCAGCTCCAGTTCACGCTGCAGCAGATCGCCGCCGGCATCGGCATGGGCATCGTGGTGCTGGCCTCCCAGTACTGGGGACAGCGCCGCACCGAGCCCATCAAAAAGATCATCAGCATCGGCGTGAAGTTCGGCTTCGTCGTCGGGCTGATCTTCTTCGCCGCCGCCCAGCTGATTCCCACGCAGCTGCTGTCCCTGTTCACCAACGATCAGGCCGTCGTGGCCGAGGGCGCGCGCTATCTGCGCGTCATCTGCTGGACGTATCTGATCTTCGCCGTGTCCAATTCGCTGATGTACTCCCTGCAGAGCGTGGAGACCGCCGCCATCGGCACGGTCATGTCCGTGAGCACCATCATCATCAACGTCGCTCTGAACAGCTGCCTGATCTACGGCAGCTTCGGCGCGCCGGAGCTGGGCGTGGTAGGCGCGGCCATCGCCACGCTGGTCAGCCGCACGGTGGAGCTGCTCATCATCGTGGGCTACGTGCTGCTGGCGGACAAAAAGCTCCGGATGAAGCTGACCGACCTGCTGCGCTTCGACTTTACCTATCTGAAGGATTACGTCAAGGTGGCGCTGCCCATCGCCGTCAGCGGCATGCTCTGGGGCGTGGCGCAGGCGGCGCAGACCGCCGTGCTGGGCCACATCAGCGCCGCGGTCATCGCCGCCAACAGCATTGCCGTGGTCGTGTTCCAGATCTTCGCCGTGTTCGGCATGGCCTGCGCCAACGCCTCCTCGGTGGTCATCGGCAAGACCGTGGGCCGGGGCGATCTGCATCTGGTGAAGCCCTATTCCAAGACCATTCAGGCCATCCTGCTCATCATCGGCGTGGTGTTCGGCGGGCTGATGTTCCTGCTGAAGGACGCCATCGTGGACTTTTACACCGTATCCGAGGAGACGAAGGCGCTGGCGCTGAGCTTTCTGACGGTGCTCAGCGTGGCCATCGTCGGCTCGTGCTACGAATATCCCGTGGAGGGCGGCGTCATCGCCGGCGGCGGCGACACGAAGTACACCGCCGTGGTGGACAATCTGTTCATGTGGCTGTTCACCATTCCCTCGGCCTATCTCAGCGCCTTCGTGTTCCGCTTCCCGCCGGTGGTCACCTTCTGCTTCCTGAAGGCCGACCAGCTGCTCAAGTGCATTCCCAACGCCATCGTCTGCAACCGCTATCGCTGGGTGCGCACGCTGACGCGGAATGATGAAGCGCCGGCGCGCTGACCAACAGATTTTTCAGACGGACGGCTCTGCGGAGCCGCCTGTCTGTTTGGTTACACACATTTTGACTTTTTTCGTACTCCGTGAATACCCTCTTGAGATGTTCCGGCGTTCGAGCTATAATTATGCAAATAAGGAATCTATAAAGGAAAGCGTCGCTCACGCGATGTCAAGGCGACCGCGTCCTCTCTGGCGGGGACGCGCGGAAGGAAAACTCCCGTGGAAACGAAACAAAAGATACTCATCGTAGACGATTCGGCAATGAATCGCGAAATCCTCTCCGAGGGTCTGGGCAGCGATTACGACTATCTGTTTGCGGGCAACGGCCTGCAGGCGCTGGAGCAGCTGTCCCAGAATCCCGACGTCGATCTGATGCTGCTGGATATCCGCATGCCTCAGCTCGACGGCTTCGGCGTGCTGAACATCCTAAAGCAACAGTACGGAAGCGATGAAATTCCGGTCATCGTCCTCTCCGCCGAGGAGGACGTGCGCATTATCCAAAAGGCCTACGACCTCGGCGCGGTGGACTATATCAACCGCCCCTTCAATCTGGCCATCGTTCAGCGCCGCGTGCGCAACACGCTTTTTCTCTACGCCCGGCAGAAGCAGCTGGTGCATCTGGTGGAGGAGCAGGTCTATGAGCGCGAAAAAAACAACAGCGCCATGGTCAACGTGCTCAGCCATGTCATCGAAGCCCGCAACCACGAGACCGGCACCCACATTCTGCACATGCGCGTACTCACGGACGTGCTGCTGCACCGGCTGATCAGGCTGACCGACCGCTACCCGCTGAGCGAATCGGACATTTCGATGATTACCAATCTGTCCGCGCTGCACGACGTCGGCAAAATCTGCATTCCCGAGGAAATTCTCAACAAGCCCGGACCGCTGGACGACCGGGAAATGGAAATCATGAAATCCCACGCCGCCCTCGGCGACGCGCTGCTGCAGAACATGCCCGGCTCCGACGGTGATCCCTTCGTCCGCATGGCCCGGGACGTCTGCCGCCACCATCACGAGCGCTGGGACGGCAACGGCTATCCCGACGGGCTGAAGGGCGACGAGATCTCCATCGCCGCGCAGGTGGTCGCGCTGGCCGACGTGTTCGACGCGCTGACCAGCGACCGCTGCTATCGCAAAGCCATTCCCTTCGACAAGGCCATGGAGATGATTCACGACGGCCGGTGCGGCGCGTTCAACCCGCTGCTGATGCAGTGTCTGGACGCGTCCCGGGACGAGCTGTACGCCTTCCTGACCACCAGCAGCAAAGCCTTCGACGTGCAGTCCGAGGCGCGCCATCTGGCCGCCGAGGTACTCCAGAACCGCTCGCTGCCGCCGGGCGACCACGATCTGCGCGTTCTCGCCCTGGAGAAGGCCAAGTCGGCGTTCTTTGCTCAGGAATGCGGCGGCATTCAGTTCGAATATGACCGCGCGCTGAACAGAGTCGTCTGCACCGACTGGTACGCCGAGCCGCGCGACCGCGTCCGGGCGCTCTATCTGAGCGAGGGCGACGACGTGGATCTGCTCAGCCAGACGGATAAAAGCCGCCTGCTGGAGCTGGTGCGCGGCGCCACGCCGGACAGCCCGGACGTGGAGATGCGGGCGTTGATTTCGGTTCACGGCCAAAAGCGCTGGCACCGGCTCCGCGCGCGCACGCTGTGGGAGCGCGAAAGCCGCCGGTGCGACAGCGTGATCGGCCAGTTCACCGACGTGCACGACGAGGTGGTCGCTCAGGGGCTTCTGCACCTTTCCGAGAGCGACGTGGAGCCGGCGGCGCTGCTGCGCGGTCTGGAGAAGGTCTTCGAAATCGTGCGCCTGGTGGATCCCAAAACCTGCCGGGTGCTGAGCCTGACGGCGGACGGCAAGCTGATGGACACGGGCCGACTCTGCTATGAGACCTGGAACAGCGGCCAGCCCTGCGCCAACTGCAGCTCCTCCCGCGCCGCGGAGGATCAGAGCTGGACGAGCAAGCTGGAGAGCAGCGGCTCGGCGCTGTACTTCGTGCTGTCCCGGTTCCTGACCGTGGGAAAGCGGCGCTGCGTGCTGGAAATCGCCTCGCGCATCGACGACGCATCCATCTCCAGCGCCCAGAACCAGATGCCCGAGCGCGCGGGCATGCTGATGCTGAACTTCTATCGCGACGCGCTGACGCAGGCCTATTCGCGGCTGTATCTGAACCATTTCGCCTCCCGCTATGAAAACGCCGACGGCGTCGCCATGCTGGACGTGGACCATTTCAAGCAGATCAACGACGTGTTCGGCCACGCCGTAGGCGACGAGGCCCTCAAGAGCGTCGCCGGCACGGTGCTGTCCTGCATCCGCAGCACGGACACGCTGATTCGCTATGGCGGCGACGAGTTTCTGCTGATCTTCGGCAATATCGAAAGCGGCGCGTTCAGCCGTCGTCTGCTTCAGATTCAGGAAGCCGTGCGCCGCGCGCCGCTGCCCGAGCATCCCGAGGTGCGCCTGAGCATCAGCATCGGCGGCGCGTACCGCGTGCGCCCATTAAAGGAAGCCGTCCGGCAGGCCGACCTGAAAATGTATGAAAACAAGGCCCGTCTGGACGCGCAGAAGGGAGACCAGCCATGACGCTTTCCGAATTCTACGCCGCCATCGGCGGCGACGTGTCCGCCGTGCTTATGCGCATTCCCAGCGAGCAGATGCTCGCCCGCTTCGTGCGCATGTACGCAAGCGACCCCACCTTCGGCCAGCTTCAGGCTGCCGTGAACGCGCAGAACTGGCCCGCCGCCTTTCTCGCGGCCCACACGCTCAAGGGCGTGGCGCAGAATCTGGGCTTTCCCCATCTGCAAACCGCCGCCTCGGCGCTGACGGAGCACCTGCGCGGCGACAGGCCGCTGACCGACCGGGCGCTGCTGGAGGACGTGGTGCGGGCGCATTCGGAGCTGACCGAGGCCCTGAGCCGCCTCAGTGCCTGAGTTTTTCCCTTGCCCCCGACGGAATTCTCCGCCGGGGGTTGATTTTTGTCGCCTCTCGCCGTATAATAATCGTATTAAGAGCCATGTATCCAATCTATGGTTCGAAAGACAACATTCACATTCTGAACAAAGGGGGATCCATCATGAGTGCTTTAACCGATCTGATTTTCGCAGGCTCCAACGCAGTGGCGGGACTGACGGAAAATGCCGTCAACGCGGCCATTGAAAAGTACGGCGCGGACGCGAAGGCCGCCTTCCCGGACACGGCGTACTTCTTCCCGACGATCTACGCGGCCACGGGCGTGAAGGTGACCAAGCTGGGCGATCTGCCCGCCTGCGTCGGCGTGCTCAAGAGCCTGATCTCCAACAAGCCCGAGCTGGGCGACGCGCTGAACGCCGGTCTGGCCACCGCCGTAGGCGCGGAGATCCTCGAGGGTCTGAAATATGTGGAAAGCGCAAACCCCTATGAAAACGACAGCGGCATCGGCTTCGTGCCCGATCCGGTCATCCGCTCGCTGGGCGTTCCGCTGGTCACCGGCGACATCCCCGGCGTGGCCGCGGTGCTGGGCAAGGCCGACGATCCCGCGGCGACGGTCGCCGTGGTCAAGGACTATCAGTCCAAGGGTCTGCTGACCTTCCTGGTGGGCGACGTGATCGAGCAGGCGGCCGAGGGCGGCGTGAAGCTGGGCCTCGAGTTCCGCGTGGTGCCGCTGGGCCACGACGTGACCGCGGTCATCCACGTCGTCACCGTCGCCATCCGCGCGGCGCTGATCTTCGGCGGCGTGCAGCCCGGCGATCTGGCCGGCCTGCTGGCCTACACCAAGGAGCGCGTTCCCGCCTTCGTCAACACCTTCGGCGCGCTGAACGAGGTGGTCGTCTCCGCGGGCGCGGGCGCCATCGCCCTGGGCTTCCCGGTGATTGCCGACGTGGATCTGGGCGAAAATCAGGTGCCCGGCGCGCTGGAATCCGAGACCGACCACGCGCAGACGGTGAAGAAGTCGCTGCAGCTGCGCTCCATCAAGATCAAGGTCAAGGAGCTGCCCATCCCCGTGGCCTTCGCCGCGGCCTTCGAGGGCGAAATCATCCGCAAGAAGGACATGAAGGTCGAGTTCTACTCCGGCAAGAACGTCACCTGCGAGCTGGTGCGCATGGCTCCGCCCGAAGAGGTGGAGGATCATAAAATCACCATCGACGGCCCGGACATCGACTCCGGCGAGACCGAATATCCGCTGGCCACCTGCATCAAGGTCGCGGGCGCGCACATGCAGCCCGACTTTGAGTCGGTCATCGAGCGTCACATCCACACGTGGTTCAACTACATGGAGGGCGTGATGCACACCGGCCAGCGCAATCAGTTCCGCATCCGCATCAGCAACGAGGCCTACGAAAAGGGCCTGCGCCTGAAGCATTTCGGCGAAGTTCTCTACAATATGATTATGGACGAGTTCGACGCGGTGGTGGACAAGTGCGAAGTCACGCTGGTCACCGATCCCGTCAAGGCCGAGAAGATCCTCAAAGAGGAGGCCATGCCCACCTACGACCGCCGCGACGACCGTCTGGCCTCCATGACCGACGAGAGCGTGGACACGTTCTACACCTGCACGCTGTGTCAGAGCTTCGCGCCCGCGCACTGCTGCGTGGTCACGCCCGAGCGCCTCGGCCTGTGCGGCGCGGTTTCCTGGCTGGACGCGAAGGCCACCAACCAGCTCAACCCCACCGGCCCCTGCCGCCCCATCGCCAAGACCGGCTGCACCGATGAGCGCACCGGCGCGTACACCACCGTCAACGAAGCCGTGGCCGAGGCCACTCAGGGCGCGGTGGAGACCGTGACGCTGTACTCCATCCTCGAGGATCCCATGACCTCCTGCGGCTGCTTCGAGTGCATCTGCGGCATTCTGCCCGAGGCCAACGGCCTGATTATCGTCAACCGCGAATACAGCGGCATGACTCCCTCTGGCATGACCTTCGGCGAGCTGGCCAGCATGACCGGCGGCGGCGTGCAGACCCCGGGCTTCATGGGCCACGGCCGCCACTTCATCTCGTCCAAGAAGTTTGCCAAGGCCGAGGGCGGCATCGAGCGCATCGTCTGGATGCCCAAGGAGCTCAAGGACGACGTTGCGCCGCGCCTGAACAAGACCGCCAAGGAGCTGTACGGCATCGATAATTTCGCCGACATGATCGCCGACGAGACCATCACCACCGACAGCGCCGAGCTGGTGGACTTCCTGACCGAAAAGGGCCATCCCGCGCTGGGCATGGATCCCATCATGTAAACAATGTTCTTAATTACCTTTCGCTGCGAGGACGAGCCGGACGCGCTCGTCTCCGCAGCCGCGGGCGAAAATCTGCTGAAGGTGGCCCGCCGGGCGGGAATCGCCGTCAACGCGCCCTGCTCCGGCAACGGCTCCTGCGGCAAATGTCTGGTGCAGCTGGTAGAGGGCCATCTCGATTCTCCGAAGTCCTTCTACATCAGCGATACGGACTACGCGGAGGGCTGGCGGCTGGCCTGCCTGTCCCGCGTCGCGGGCGACGCGACCGTGCGGCTCAGGGATTGAGACCAGCGCATTTATTTCATCATCAGAGGAGACGTCGAATGGCTGTCGTGGAAAACAACAAGGAAATGGTTCCCTTTGAGCATTACGTCGGGCTTTTTCGCTCGCTGAACCCCGAGGAGGCGGCGGCGCGCTGCGGTGTGGCGTTCGATTCCGCGCGCGGCGAGTTCGCGATTCGGCTGCTGTACGCGGACTACGCGATCTCGTGGCCGGAATTCGCCATCCGCTCGGATGACCCGGGCGCGTTCGCGCTGGGCAACCTCCCCGCGCAGATGCTGCTGATCCGCTTTCTGCTGGAGGGGCAGTCCGCGCCGGCAACGGAGAAGTTCCTGACCTATCGGGAGATGCCCTGGGGCGACGTCTATCTGAAGCCCTTCACCGGCCGCTGCCTGACCCGCGCGGCATTCACCTTCGGCACGCGGCTGCCCGCCTTCTGCAAGGCCATGGACGCGTCCGACGCGCAGAAGCTGACCTTCGGCGACGCTTCCTACGAGCTGGAGGTGCTGCCCAACTACAAAGTGCGCCTGATCGTCTGGGAGGGCGACGACGAGTTCCCGCCCAACGCCCAGATTCTGTTCTCCGCCAATTTCCCCGTCTCCTTCTCGGCGGAGGATCGCACGGTGGTGGGCGATGTGGTCATCTCGGATATCAAGCGAAAAATGTGACTTCTGTGGCAGGGACGCCGACGCGTCCTTGCCTTTTTTTGTCCCTCTGAGCAGATTTTCCGGGAAAACCATTGACTTTTTTCAATATTTCCCCTATAATTATTGAAGATTCATCATCAATCAAGGAGCGCATTCATGGACTTCAAGCAGTTGGAATCCTTTGTGGCCGTCGTCGACGAGGGCAGCTTTTCCAATGCGGCCGAGCGGCTGCAGCTGTCCCAGTCGATGGTGACCATTCACATTCGAAATCTGGAGACGGAACTGGGCGCGCGTCTGCTGAACCGCACCACGCGCACTATGGAACTCAGCGCCGACGGCAAGACCTTCTATTATTACGCCAAGCAGATGCTCAAGCTCAACCGGGACAGCCTGTTTGCGCTGACGCGTGCCAACCAGGACGAAAAGTCCATCAACATCGTAGCCACGCCCTACACCAGCCGCTACTATCTGACCAGCAAGATCGTCGAGTTCCGCCGGGAGCATCCCGAGACGAGCTTCAACATCACCGTCTGCTACAACTCCGAAATCCACAACAAGCTGCGCGCCGGCGAGTTTGAGTTCGCCTTCTGCAACATGAAGATCATGGATTCGGACTACGCCGTGCGGCACTACAGCTCGTCCAGCCTCGTGGTCATCACTCCCAACACCGAGCGCTTCCGCTCGCTGCCCGACGGCTGCTTTCCCAAGGAGCTGTTCGGTCAGGAGCCGCTGATTACCCGCAGCAGCACGTCGGCGCTTCAGCTGGAGTTTCTGCGCTGGGTCAAGCAGAACCTGCCGGAGACGAAGCTGCGCGTGGTTACGGCCATCGACGACACGGAGACCATTAAGCAGCTGGTGGCCGACGGCATGGGCATCTCGGTGCTGTCCGAGGTCGCCGTGGGCGAATTCGTCGCCAGCGGTCGGCTGCTGTCCTTCCCGCTGGAGGGCACCATGCCTCACCATCTCTACTTCGTCAGCAAGAAGAAATACCTCTCCCCTGAGCAGACCGCCTTCCGGGACTTCATTCTCCAGTCCGCCCCCATTGCCGAAAAGGCCGAGGAGGAATAGCGCTCAGGCAGCGAAAATGCTCCGATTCCACGCGGAATCGGAGCATTTTCGCTGCCAATATTTACGCTTCCTCCAGCAGCTCCCGGGCCACGTCGGCCATGGAGCGGCGGGAGATCATGCTCTTTTTCTGAAGCAGCGCGTGAGCCTGCGCCTCCGTCCAGCCCTCGTCCACGAGCCGCTGCTTGGCGCGGGCGATCACGGCAATCTCCTCGGGCGAGCGCTGGGGCACACAGGCGCGCACACGGGCGTTCTCCCGCTGCATGCGCTCCTCCACGGCCTCGGCCAGCTGCGCGCGGGTCAGCGGCGCGGGCAATGCCCGAACGTTCTCCGCCTCCACGCCGCTGAGCAGCGCGGCCTTGGCGATGACGAGCAGCGTGGCCTGACCGCTGAGGTTTTCAGCCAGCTCGCTGACCGTCATGTCCAGCAGCCGGTAGCCGCAGATCACCACGCCGCCGCCCAGCTTGTGCACGGCGCGAATGATCTCCGCGCCGCTGCGGAAGGAGACATAGGGCGGCATGCCGCAGCGCTCCAGCATCGTGTTCACGGCCTCGCGGCTCTCCTCGCGGGCGAACGCCGTCAGGATCCGACTCATGGCTGCTCCCTCCCTCGCACGCGGTTTGCTTCATTAATAGGTGATGATGTACTTCGCGATCTCCCAGTCGCTGACCGCGGTGCGATAGTCATCCCACTCGCGGCGCTTGCCGGCGGTGTAGTAGTCGAAGATGTGCCTGCCCAGCGCCTCGGCGACGACGGCGTCCTTCTCCATCGCGTCCACGCTCTCGCTCAGAGAGCCCGGCAGGCTGTCGATGCCCTTGGCTGCGCGGGTCTCCGCGTCCATGGCAAAGATGTTCTCGGTGGTCTCCTCGGGCGGGGTCATGCCCTTCTCGATGCCGTCCAGACCGGCGGCCAGGCAGACGGCCAGCGTCAGATAGGGGTTGCACGCCGGGTCGGGGCAGCGCAGCTCCACGCGGGTGGCCTGTCCGCGCGCGGCGGGAATGCGGATCAGCGCGGAGCGGTTCGAGGCCGACCATGCCAGATAGCAGGGCGCTTCATAGCCCGGAACCAGGCGCTTGTAGGAGTTGACCAGCGGATTGGTGATGGCCGCCATGCCCTTGACGTGGGCCAGAATGCCGGCGATAAAACTGTAGGCAATCTCGGACAGCTTGCGCGGATCGCTCTCGTCGAAGAACACGTTCTTGCCGTCCTTGAACAGGGACATGTTGGTGTGCATGCCGGAGCCGTTGATGCCGAACACGGGCTTGGGCATAAACGTGGCGTGCAGGCCGTTCTTCTGAGAGATGGACTTGACCGCCAGCTTGAAGGTCATGATGCGGTCGGCGGTGGTCAGTGCGTCGGCGTATTTGAAGTCGATCTCGTGCTGACCCGCGGCCACCTCGTGATGGGAAGCCTCGATTTCAAAGCCCATGGCCTCCAGCGCCATGCAGATTTCGCGGCGGGTGCTCTCGCCATGGTCGAGGGGGCCGAGGTCGAAGTAGCCGGCCTCGTCGCCGGTGCGGGTGGTGGGCTTGCCCTGCTCGTCGGTCTCAAAGAGGAAGAACTCCAGCTCCGGGCCGACGTTGAAGGAATAGCCCATGTCCGCCGCCTTCTTCAGCACGCGCTTGAGCGCGCCGCGGGGATCGCCGATGAACGGCGTGCCGTCGGGGTTGTACACGTCGCAGATCAGGCGCGCGACCCTGCCGTGCTGCGGGCGCCAGGGCAGGATGGCGAAGCTGTCCAGATCGGGGCGCAGATACTGGTCGGATTCCTCAATGCGGACAAAGCCTTCGATGGAGCTGCCGTCGATCATGATCTGGTTGTCCACAGCCTTTTCAATCTGAGAAGCGGTGATGGCCACATTCTTCAGCTGTCCGAAAATATCGGTGAACTGCATGCGGATGAATTCCACGTCCTGTTCATGAACCATGCGGATGATGTCTTCCTTCGAGTATCTGCTCATTGCCGTATCCTCCTTTTATAAAACGAGAAGAGCGAGAGGTCTCCGATTCCTTCGGAGAAGCACCCTCGCTCTTTCCAATGCGGTTATTATACGCATCGCGCCGCCGTTTGTCAAATTAAGATTTGCGACCAATTTCGAAAAAAGTTGCAGAATTACAGAAAATTAAAGGGTGAATCCCTTGACATTTGCAGCTTTGCAGAGTAAAATTTCGAGCGAATTTGTTTTTGAGCGCGAATCGGTCACGGGAGGTTGAGGTACTATGAGCACCAAATACATTTTTGTCACCGGCGGCGTCGCGTCGTCGCTGGGCAAGGGCATCACAGCGGCGTCGCTGGGCAGACTGCTCAAGGCGCGCGGCTACTCGGTCACCCTCCAGAAATTCGATCCCTATCTGAACGTCGATCCCGGAACGATGAACCCCTACCAGCACGGCGAGGTGTTCGTCACCGAGGACGGCATGGAAACCGACCTCGACCTTGGACATTACGAACGCTTCATCGACGAAAACCTCACCCGCTACAGCTCCGTCACCTCCGGCCAGATCTACTATTCTGTGCTGAACCGCGAGCGCGCCGGCGGCTACAACGGCGGCACGGTTCAGATCATCCCCCACATCACCGACGAAATCAAGGAAAAGCTCCGCCGCGTAGGCGAGACCGCCGACGTGGTCATCACCGAAATCGGCGGCACCATCGGCGACATCGAGGGGCAGCCCTTCATCGAGGCCATCCGCCAGTTCCAGTGGGAGGTCGACCGGGACGACGTGCTGTTCATCCACGTCACCCTCATTCCCTATCTGAAGAGCAGTCAGGAGCTCAAAACCAAGCCCACTCAGCATTCGGTCAAGCAGCTCCAGTCCATGGGCATCCAGCCCGGCATGCTCGTCTGCCGCAGCGATTATCCCGTTCCCCAGGACATGCGCGAAAAGCTCGCCCGCTTCTGCAACGTTCCCGCCAAGTACATCATCCAGAACCTCGACGCGCAGTCGCTGTATCAGGTGCCGCTGATGCTCGAGGGCGAGGGCTTCGCCGACAAGGTCTGCGAGGCGCTGCGCCTGCCCCAGCGCACGCCCGATCTGCGCGACTGGACGGAGCTGGTGAACCGCTTCCAGAATCCGCAGCGCGAGGTCACCATCGCGCTGGTGGGCAAGTACATCGAGCTGCACGACGCGTATCTGTCCGTCGTCGAGGCGCTCCAGCACGGCGGCATCGCCCATTGCGCGCGGGTACACATCAAGTGGATTCAGGCCGACACCCTCACTCAGAACGGCGCGAATCTGGATGAAATCTTCTCCGACGTGCAGGGCATTCTCGTGCCCGGCGGCTTCGGCAACCGCGGCATCGAGGGCAAGGAGCGCGCGGCGCGCTACGCCCGCGAGCACGGCGTTCCCTATCTCGGCATCTGTCTGGGCATGCAGATCGCGGTCATCGACTTCGCCCGCAGCGTGCTGGGCCTGTCCCAGGCCGATTCCACCGAGTTCAACCCCGACACGCCCGACCCCATCATCCATCTGATGGATGACCAGCAGGGCAAGATTCAGACCGGCGGAACCATGCGTCTGGGCGCTTACGACTGCCGCCTGACCGAGGGCACGAAGGCCCGCGCGCTGTACGGCCGTCAGGACGTCGTCGAGCGCCATCGCCATCGTTTCGAGCTGAACAACGACTATCGCGGTCGTCTGGAGGCCGCGGGCATGGCCGTCGCCGGCGTGAATCCCGAGCGCGATCTGGTGGAGGTGGTAGAGCTGAAGAACCATCCGTGGTTCGTCGCCTGCCAGTACCATCCCGAGTTCAAATCCCGCCCCAATCGTCCGCATCCGCTGTTTGCCGGCCTCGTCGGCGCGGCCATCGAGTACAAGGGCAAGTAATCCCAGCCGGTTTTCAGGCGCTCAGCGGGCAGATGGAAGCGCTCTGCAAGGCCGTTTCAATAATCCCCGTTTCCATTTCGGAAGCCGCCGTTTCGCGGCTTCCGCTTTCTTTGAGCATTTTTCCGATTGACAATCATTTTTCCAGCCGATATAATGAAACGCATAAGCACGCGGCTGTCCGAATGCCGCGCCTGTTCGACCGAAGTATTCCACTTGAAAGATGAGGAAAACGCCATGCTGAAAATTCACCATCCGCCCAAAGCCGAAATCACCGTCTCGGATTTTTCCGTGACGCTCAACGGCGAAAAAACGCTGCCGTGGTTCTGCCGCGTGTCCGCCATGCCCTACAACACCGTCTGGCCGGGACATCAGCGCCCGATGGATCAGTCCGAGGTTGCGTCGTTCCTGAGCTTCGAGATGAGCGAGCCGGTGACGGTGCGTCTCGTCGCCAGCCGCGATTTCGACGATCTGTCCATCCGTCCGCTGTCCAAGGGCGTTCAGGCGCGCGTGCATGGCCGTGAAATCGAATTTACGCTCACCCAGTGCGGCAGCTACACCGTGGAGCTGGACGGCTGGCACAATGCGCTGCACATCTTCGCCAATCCGGTCTGCGATTTCGGCGTGACGGACAAATCCGCGCCCGGCGTGCGCTACTTCGGCCCGGGCATCCACGAGGTGGGAGATCTGGAGCTTTCGAACGGCGAGACGCTGTTCGTGGACGGCGGCGCGGTGCTCTACGGCTCGGTGACGGCCATTCACAAAAAGAACGTCCGCGTGGTGGGCTACGGCGTGATCGACGGCAGCCGTGAGGTGCGCGACAACACCACGTCACTCATCACCTGGGGCGTGGGAAAGGATCTCGACCTGCGCGACGAAGCGACGCTGCGCGCCCATCTGAGGGAAGAAAACGTGCTCCACGGCTGCGTGCACTTCTATTCCTGTCAGGATTCGGAGATCGCCGGCGTAATCGCACGGGACAGCGCCACCTTCGCCTTCATCCTCGCCGACTGCGAGCGCGTGAACTGCGAGCGCGTCAAAACCATCGGCATGTGGCGCTACAACAGCGACGGCGTCGATCTGTTCAACAGCCGCTATGTGCGCATCGCCGACTGCTTTCTGCGCAATTTCGACGACTGCATCGTGCTCAAGGGCATCAAGGGCTGGGATCGCGAGAACCTGCACCATATCGTCGTGTCCGGCTGCACCGTATGGTGCGACTGGGGCTCGGCGCTGGAGGTGGGCGCGGAGACCTGCGCGGACGAATACTATGACATCATGTGGGAAAACTGCGACGTGATCCACGCCAGCCTCGCCTACATGCGCACCCACAATTCCGACCGCGCCCACGTGCACGACATGGTGCTGCGCGATATCCGCTGCGAGTACAGCCGGTACGACCTGCTGCCCGTCTATCAGAGCGACATGCGCCGCTCCTTCGACGGTCAGGCCGTCCATGGCGAACCGTGGCTCATCCTCTCCCCCGTCTACGACGGCCCGTTCTCCAACGACCACATTCTCGGCAGCACGAGCAACGTGCGCTATGAGAACATCACCATCTACGCTCCGGAGGACATGCCCGCGCCGCGCTGCGGCTTTGACGGCCAGAACGCCGTCTGCGAGCCCGGCGGCAACCATCCGGAGCACTGCAACCGCAATATTGTGCTGGAAAATTTCGTCCGCGACGGCCGCCGCCTGTCCCGCGGCGATCTGTTCCTCCAGCTCGGCGATTTCAGCGACGTGACGGTGAAGTAATTTTAGACGGCAGCAGAGCGGGTTCTCCCCACGGAGAACCCGCTCCCTTTTGCACCGACGACAAAAGAGAAGCGGCAGAAATCCGCCGCTTCTCACAGGATTTGTTCAAATTAGCCCAGCATGGTGATGCCGTCGATGGCGATGTCGAACGCGGGCGCGGAGGCCAGCTCGGACTCATGGAAGTAACCATCGGAGACATAGGCTTCGTACTTCGCGTAATCGGCGTTGCTGGCGATCAGGTCTTCCAGCTTCTCGCCGCCCACGGTGAAGGTGGCGGTGTCGAATACGTGGGTGCTGCCGTCGATGATGGCCGCCTCAACCTCGGCAACCTTGTCGGCAGTGCCTTCGGCAACGGTCTTCTCATTCAGCTCGGTGATGAGCACCGCGCCCTGGGCAAGGCCCTGGCACCAGTCAACGTCGATGGGAGTGCCGTCGATGACGCTCTTGACCGCGTAGGTGTTGTAGATGCCCCAGTTGTTGGAGGAGGAGGTCAGCGCGGAATCGGGAGCAACCTCGTTCATGGAGACATTGTAGCCGACGCAGGGAACGCCCAGCGCCTGGCAGGCCGTGGGAGCGCCGGTGGTATCGGCGTGCTGAGCGATCAGGACGCAGCCCTGAGCAACCAGCGCCTCAGCCGCTTCCTTCTCCAGATCGAAGGAGGCCCAGCTGTTGGTGAACTTCACGTCCATGGTCGCGGACGGGCACACGGAGCGAACGCCAAGGAAGAAGGAGGTGTAGCCGGAGATGACCTCGGCATAGGGGAACGCGCCCACATAGCCGATCTTGCAGGTATCCTCGGTGATGGTGCCGTCGGCGATCATCGCGTTGAGCTTCAGGCCGGCCACAACGCCGGAGACGTAGCGCGCCTCGTAGATGGAGGTGAAGTAGTTGTGCATATTGGACAGGCCGCAGGAAGCCGCCTGGAAGCCGGTGGCATGGCAGAACTGAACGTCCGGATACTCGCTCGCAGCCTGAATCACATAGGACTCAAAGCTGAAGGAGTTGGCGAAGATGATATTGCAGCCCGCTTCGGCAAGGTCTACGGCCGCATCGTAGGCTTCCTCGGTCTCAGGGATGTTCCACTTGATGATGACCTGATCCTCGGACAGACCCAGCTCAGCCATCATTTCCTTCGCGCCCTCGTAGTGCGCGGCGGTGTAACCCTCGTTCTCATCGCCAATGTAGATGTAGCCAACCTTGATCTGATCGGCGGGAATGCCGCCCTCGGCGAACGCCGCGGAGCAAATCAGCGCCATGGCCAGAACCAGTACCAGAGAAACGATCTTCTTCATGTGACAATGCCTCCTACATAATTTCCCTGTGGTATGGATGTATCTTACCAGAGGAAAGTTATGTTCTTTCGAGAGTTCTTGTAAAAAATACGAACGATTGCTTCTCTGTCGCGCCCATATTCAGAGTAATTCCGAACATTATCCGTATTTTCCGCGCATTAAAGGCGGAACATTCGTCATTTGTTCCATTCCAGCAGCCGATCGCCCTTCACCAGCCACGCTTTCCGCGCAAGCTCCGCCAGCGGCGAATCCGAATAGGAATCGGAGTAGAACTCATCGATCTGCGCGTCGGGCCAGATTTCCCGAAAGCGCCGCACCTTCTCCGCGCCGTGGCAGTTTTTGCCGAAAAAGCGTCCGGTGCGCTTGTCTACGGGCGAGCCGAGGACGTACCGGATGTTCAGCCGCTCGCAGGCGGGACGGATCAGAAACTCCGGCGAGGCGGAGATCACCACGTCGTCGTCCCGATGGGTCTGAAAATACCACGCCTTGACGCGGTGGAAATTCTTCTCCCAGAAGGCCGCTACCGCCGCGTCCACGTCGCCGATGCGCGTCAGAAAGCGCAGCATGCGCTCCTTGAACGCCTGCTTTTCCCGAATTTTCAGCGCGAACAGCAGCCCGTTGACGGCCTGACCGGGCAGATCGAGCCACATGGCCGGCCGATGGACGAGACAATAGGCGAAGAAGCGCGCCGTGCTGTCTCCGCGCAGAATGGTGTTGTCGAAGTCGTATACGTTCATGCGCCGCCTCCCGCCGCGTTTTCCGATTCCAGCTCGATGATGCGATAGCCCACGCCGATCTCCGTGGTGATATACTCCGGCATGGCGGGATCCTTCTCCAGCTTGCGGCGGATATTGGCCATGTTCACGCGCAGAATCTGCGTATCGCACCCGGAAAACGGCCCCCAGACCTCGCGGATCATCGCATCGTAGGTCAGCACTTTGCCCGAATTCCGGCAGAGCAGCAGCACGATTTTGTATTCGGTCTGGGTCAGATGCACGGGATTTCCGTCCACCTTCACCAGATGGCGCTCGGTGTCCACGCACAGGCCGCGGGCGAAATAGACGGCGGCGCTGCCGCCGGTGCGCGCGCGTCCATGGCGCAGCGCCGCGCGGATGCGCGCCAGCAGCTCATCCGCGCCGAAAGGCTTGGTCACATAGTCGTCCGCGCCGCCATCCAGCGCCGCCACCTTATCCCTCTCGTGGCCGCGGGCAGAGACGACGATCACCGGCACCTGCGACCATTCGCGGATGGAACGCAGCATGTCGATGCCGTCGCCGTCGGGCAGTCCCAGATCCAGCAGTACCAGATCCGGGCTGTGCGAGGCGATGATAGACAGCGCCGTGCGGGCATTGCCCGTCTCCAGCACGGCGTAATCGCAGGTGGTGAGTATGGTTTTCATGTAATTGCGAATGCGCTCGTCATCCTCGACGATCAGCAGCGTAGTCGTCGGATTCATGATTTTCCTCCTTCATGGGCAACCGGAAGCGGAAGCACGCTCCGCCGCCCGCCCGATTGCTCGCTTCAATATCGCCCCCGTGGGCCAGAATGATGGCCTTGCAGACGCTCAGCCCGATGCCCATCCCCCGCCCGTCGTCGGACGTGGAAACTGCGTCGAAGATCTCCTTGAGCCGCTTGGGCTCGACGCCCACGCCGTCGTCGGAGACCTCGAACACTGCGCTGTCGCCCTCCTGCGTCAGCCGAACCTGAATGCGCGTGGCCGTCTGCGCGTGCAGCACGGCGTTTTCCATCAGATTGCCCAGCACCTGCTCAATGAGAATGGGATCCATCGGCACCAGCAGCAGCTCCTCCGGAAGCGCGATCTCCACCGGCATCTCCGGAAAGCGCTTGCGGAATTTGCGCACGGCCTCGGAGATGATCTCCTCCGCCGCCTCGGAATTTTTGTACAGATTGGCCGGCTGGGCGTTAATTCGCGTGATGGACAGCAGATTTTCCACCATGCGGATCAGCCAGTCGGAGTCGTCGGCGATCTCCCGCAGCAGTCTCTGCCGGTTCTCCACCGGCATGTCCGGCTGGCTGGCCAGCACCGACGCCACACCGGAGATGCTCGTCAGCGGCGTGCGCAGATCGTGGGAAACCGCGCGCAGCAGGTTGGCGCGCATCTCCTCCAGCTCGGCGTGATAGTGCTGCTCCTCCTGCCACTTGATCTGGGTGGTCATGGCGCTGGTGGTCACGGATACCGCCAGCATGCTCAGAAACGCCAGCGGATAGCCCGACAGCGACAGGCAGAACTTGAAATAAGGCTTGGTAAAGGCGAAATTCACGCCCAGCACGCCGATGACCGACGCGGCGATGCCGTAGACAAAGCCGTCCGTGATGCGCGCCACTACCGCCACCGCCAGCAGAAAGATCATGGACACGTAGATGTCGCCCTCGTCCATCTGACGCAGCAGCAGGCAGATCAGCGTCGCCGCCGCGAGAATCAATGCGGTCAGCAGGACGTTGCGCAGCACCGAGTATCCCTTACGCCGCGCAGGAATTCCCATGCCTTTCTTCACCGCCAAACGCCTCAATCGATCATGAGACATGCATATATCCCCTTCGGTTTATTATTGTCGGCGTACCGCCTCTGGCGCCCCAGCGACCCGGCCAAGCCTTCGGCTTGCCTAATCATTATACCACACTGCGCGCCGCCGGGTATACAGGAAACGTAAAATTTGCGCTCCCGCATGCTCTCCCGCAGGCGCGCATATGCTGAACCAGCGCTCATTTCGGGAGGTATCACCATGCAGAGCAATCCGGTTCCCACCCATACGCTGACCCTCACGGGCCGCAGCACCGCCACGCTCACCGGCGTGGAGGATGTGGACTGCTTCAACGAGCAGATCGTCGTCCTGCGCACGCCGCTGGGCATGCTGACCCTCACCGGCGAGGGACTGAACATCTCCCAGCTCAGCCTGAACGACGGGCGGCTGGTGGTGGAGGGCGACATCGTCTCCTGCGAGTATTCCGAAAAGAAAAAGACCGGAGGCTCCGGCTTCTGGGGAAAGCTGTTCGGCTGAGATGCTGTTCGCCACGGCGGGACAGTTCCCCCTCTTTCTGTGGATGGTCGGCGCGGGCGTCGCCGTCGGCGCGCTGTACTCCCTCTGCGCCGGACTTCGGCGGCTGCTGAGCGCGGGCTTCTGGCTGACCCTCGCGGCGGACGCGTTCTTCGGCCTCGCCGCGGCGCTGACGCTCATCGCCGCGCTGCTGCTGGGCTGCGACGGGCGATTGCGGCTGTTTGAGCTGCTGGGCGCGGTCGTGGGCTTCTGCCTGTATTGGGCCGGCTTCGCGCCGCTGCTCCGGAGCGCCGTGCTCGGCGCCGTCCGGATGCTTCGCCGTATTTTCGTCAAGATTTCCGGCAATCGTCTCATTAAAGTCATCTTTCGCTGAGAGGATTTGTCTGTCTCTTGTCGAATTTTTAATGTTATGTTCGTTCTCAGGAGGGATTCTCATGTTCATGCACCGCCGCGTTCGTCCGAAATTCTGGTGCTTCGTCATCGCGCTGATGCTCGTCGTCTTTGGCGCGAGCTTTACTTTCGCCCGGCAGAATCTGCGCGCCGGCGACGCGAAGCTGGCCGAGGTCACGGCGGAGCGCAACGCGCTGATCGAGAAGGTTCAGTCCCTCCAGACGACGCTGGACTTCACCGAGACGGATGAATACGTCATCCGCACCGCCCGCAACGAGCTGGGCATGATTATGCCCGGCGAGGTTCGCTATGTCAGCGGGAACTGACTTCTCCAGAAAATCACATTTTTTCGGCCAAACCTCTTGCATTCCCGCGCCCGATGCGCTATAATACTATAAGCATGCACCCGTGGCCTAGTGGATAGGGCATCTGACTCCGACTCAGAAGACCGCACGTTCGAATCGTGTCGGGTGCGCCATGAATCCGTCTCCCGGTGAGGCGGATTTTTGTCTCCATCATAAAAGGGGAGCGCCTCCATCATTGGAAGGCGTTCCCATTTTTCATCCCCGCTCAGTCCATCTTGGAGATGTCCATGCCGAAGTACTTCTCGGACAGCGCGGTCAGCTCGCCGGAGGCGCTCAGGTCGGACAGCGCGTCGTTGACGGCCTTCAGAAGCGTCGCGGTCTCCGCGCCCTTGCGCACGGGAATGGCGATCTGCTCTGCGTCGTCGGAGAGCGTCGCGATCTTGATGTCGGCCTCCGGGTGCGCGGCGAGGTAGTCGTAATAGGTGACCTCGGCGTTCAGCGTCGCGTCGATGCGGCCGCTGAGCAGCAGCTCGATGGTCTGGTTCAGATCATCCACGCCGGTGACCTCCGCGCCGTAGCTCTCCGCCTGTGTAGCGTAGGTGCTGCTGATGGTGTTGGCGGTCTTCTTGCCCTTCAGATCCTCCATGGAGTGAATCTCGTCGTAATCGCCGCGCACGATGACCGCGGTGCGGTTGTAGGCGTAGGGCGTGGAGAAGTCGTATTTCTCCTGCCGTTCGGGGGTGACGCCCACGCCGTTGACCATCAGGTCGTAGCGGCCGTCGTCCAGACCGGCCAGCAGGCCGTCCCATTCGCCCTCAACGAAGCGCGCCTTCACGCCGAGTTTCTCGGCGATCTTATGAGCCACCTCCACGTCGTAGCCCACCAGCTGGTCGTTTTCGTCGTGATACGTCCAGGGCGCCCAGGTGCCCTCCATCGCCACGACGATTTCGCCGCGCTCCTGAATGCGCGCGAGCAGATCCGCGTCCGAGCTTGCATCGGATGCTTTTTTCGTAGAGCAGCCGGTCAGCGCCAGCGCGCAGAGCAGCAGAACGGCAGCGAACGTCGAGAGAAGTCTGCGGGTATTCATGAATGAATCGCTCCTTTTTTGTTTTTCTATGGATGCGCCGGTCATCCGGCGAAATCCGTTGCTTGAAGGGTGCGCAGGAAGGCCTTCGTGCGCTCCTCGCGAGGGCGCTCAAAGAAATCGGCGGACGGCGCGCTCTCCACGACGACTCCGTTTTCCATGAAGACCACCCGGCTGGAGACCGTGCGCGCAAAGCCCATCTCGTGGGTGACCACCAGCATGGTCATACCCTCCGCGGCGAGATCGCGCATGACGGAGAGTACCTCGCCGGTCAGCTCGGGATCCAGCGCCGAGGTCGGCTCGTCGAAGTAAATGATCTCCGGGCGTGTGGCGATGGCGCGGGCGATAGCCACGCGCTGCTGCTGTCCGCCGGAGAGCTGCGAGGGATAGGACTGAGCGCGATCGGCCAGCCCCACCTTGCTCAGCGCGCCCATGGCGATCTCCATCGCCTGCTCCCTGGGCGTTTTGCGCGCGATAATCAGCCCCTCGGTGACGTTCTGCAGCGCCGTCTTGTTCTGGAACAGGTTGTAATTCTGAAAGACGAAGCCTGTCTTTTTGCGCAGGCGCTGCACGTCCTTCTTGGAAGTGTGCGCCAGGTCGAACCGCTCGCCGTCGAAGATCATCTCGCCGCTGTCGGCGGTTTCCAGAAAGTTGATGCAGCGCAGCAGCGTGGTCTTGCCCGAGCCGCTGGGCCCGAGAATGGCCACCACGTCGCCCTGCTCCACCGCAATGTCCACGCCCCGGAGCACGTCGAGCGCACCGAAGCGCTTGTGAATATTCCGAATTTCCAGCATACGCTCTCCTCCTCAGCGGCCGTAGGTTTGCAGCTTCTTCTCGCCCACGCGCTGCAGTTTCGTCAGCACCGTGGAAAAGATCAGGTAGATCAGGCCGACCTCAAGATAGAGCAGCAGCGGCTCGTAGGTGCGCGCCACGATGCGCTGCGTCACCATGAACATCTCGGTCACGGTGATGTTCGCAGCCAGCGACGTGTCCTTGACCATGGAGATCAGTGAATTGGACAGCGGCGGAAAGGCCATGCGCATGGCCTGCGGCAGCACGATGCGGCGAATGATCTGCAAATAGGACATGCCCACGCAGTAGCCGGCCTCCATCTGTCCGGACGGCACCGACTCCAGCGCCGCGCGGACGGTCTCCGCACAGTACGCCCCCTCGTTTAGTGAAAAGACGATCACCGCGGCGGGAAACGGCGGAAGCACGATGCCCACGCGGGAAAGCCCGAAGAACACCACGAACAGCTGAACCAGCAGCGGCGTTCCGCGAAAGACCCAGATATAGAAGCGCGCGATCTGCTTAAGTCCCCTGACATTGGCAAACTGCACCAGCGCCACGACGACGGCGATGACCATGGCCAGCGAAAAGGAAATGATGGTCAGCGGAATGGTCGCCGTGAGCCCCGGCAAAAGTATTTTCGGAAAGGAGTCGAGAAACAGCTCCCAAAGTCGGCCTGTAAACATGTGCATCTCCTCTCTTGCACTCAAATTCCACCGACGCAGCGGCGAAGTAAAATCTCATTATTGCAATGCACTAAGGCAAAAAGTCCTGAAAGCGACCGGCCGTAGAAGCTCTCGCCTTGCAGACAACAAGTCACCATATTTGATTATACCCAAGCAGGAATGGCCTGTCAATCAAATGGAGTATAATTCTAAGAAAGCCCATAAGTAAAGTAGGGTTATGCTCCACGCAGCAGAGAAAGAACTCCGCGGCAGAAACTCGCGCACAGAAAGAAGGACGTTCAATGAACGTCCTTCCAAACTTGAAACCGTCAACGACCTGTTCTTTCAGGTCATATTCTGCGATTTCTCGAACTCATTACTTGGCCAATTCCCTGCGCTTCTTGTCGGCAACGGCCACGCCGGCGAGCGCCGCCGCGCACAGTCCGGCAACTGCGGCGGTAGACACGACAGAATCGCCCAGCTCAGGCGTAGCGGAAGAGTCTGGGTTAACAGTTTTTCCATGAGCCATCGGATCGCTTTCGATATCGCCGTAGCCAATCGCGCCACGGAACGCCGCAGACGCATCCGACCACGCATCATAATCCGCAGGCGGTGTCATGCTTCTCTCCGACGTCGCCAGCGCAGAGCCGACGGACAAAGTCATTACCGCAAGGATAATTGCGATCGTTTTCAGAATTCTCAATCGTTACATCTCCAATTCGTCGTTTAGTTTACCACATATCGTCATATTTATCAATATTTTAGAAATATTCAAACGTGAAAAAAGAACGTTCAAACGAACGTCCTTAGTTTGAATCCGGCGACGACCTACTCTCCCGGGCCGTTTCCAGCCAAGTACCATCAGCGTGCTGAGGCTTAACTTCTGTGTTCGGTATGGGAACAGGTGGATCCCTCAGGCTATTATCACCGGAAATTCTATTCGGTATTTTTTTCCCACACCTTGAAAACCGCACAGGGAATTGACCTGAAACTTCACAACATCACTTCAACTGACTCTTAGATCAAGCCCTCGACCGATTAGTATCATCAAGCTCCATCCGTTACCGAACTT
>USDD01000003.1 GCA_900553265.1 uncultured Eubacteriales bacterium | reverse complement strand
TACGAAAACACGCGCAGCGCCTTTCTGGCCGGCGTACGCGACGTGCTCTGTCTGCGCGCCACCACCAGCGAGGAGATCGGCGAGACGCTGGAGAAGGTGCTGGATCCGGCCCGCCGCACCAACGCGGACGAGACGCTGCTGATTTCTCAGGCCATGGAGGTCGCCACGCTGCGCGGCCGTTATCTGGAGGAGCAGCTCCTCGCGGGCAATCCGCCGCCGTTTTATATGAATGGAAACCGGGCCCGTCTGCTGCTGGGGAAAATTCTTCCGAACGATACGCAGATCCTCTGGCGGCACAATGCCATCTGGGAGTGGATTCAGGAGTTCGGACTGAACAACTCCTTCCTGTTTTCTACGGAGGACGACGCGCTGCGGCTGGGCGTGATTCTCGAGCAGGACTACATCAATCAGGCGGCCTTTCAGAAGATGCTCAGCGTCCGGCTGGAGAGGCTCTTTGCGCGCCTGAAGGATCTGAACTGTCTGTGCGCGGTGGCCAGCTGCTCGTCGGATTTTATGAGTCTGGCGATGATACATCGGCTCAACGAGATCTGCGATCTTGCGTTTTATCTTCGGGAGAGCGCGCTGCTGGACGATCGCATGCGCCAGAACACCATTCTGTCCAGCGAGACCTACACGACCTTCTGCGCGAAGGTGGCCACGCGGGATGTGGAGGGAGCCGTCGCCTGCATCGATCAGACGGTTCAGCGCCTGCGCGCGGACATGCCCGACCCGGAATTCGCCCGAGGACGGCTCAACCGCTTTCTGTGGAATTTCATCGCCATGTCCAGCCATACCGAGGACAATTCCGCGTCACTTCGCGTGAACGATGCGCGCATCGACTTCATGCGCGACAGCATCGTTCGAATCATCGAGCGGGTGATGGGCGCGTCGACCGCCGGGGATTCCGCCTCGCCCATGACCGAGCTGATTCGCCGCATCGACGAAAATCCCGGCGTGGACATGAGCATCGACTTTGCCGCCGCGGAAATCGGCTTCAGCCGGTCGCACTTCTGCCGGCTCTTCCGCCAGCAGACCGGCATGAGCTTTACCGAATACGTCAACCGCCAGCGCATCCGCCGCGCGCAGGAGCTGCTGTCCAAGACCAGCCTGTCTCTGGGCGAGGTGGCCGACATCGTGGGAATCAGCAACGTGTGGTACTTCAAAAAGCTCTTCGAAAAGGAGACGGGCGCGCCGGCCGGGCCTGATGAAATCGCTTTGAATGAGGGCAACACCGCACAATTCGGCGGTGCGTCAGGCTCTGTCTTTTCCGCTATCTGCGGCATGCAGATTCCTCGATTTACCTCCAGTAAACCTTCGGAATTTGCATTTGCATCTGACGAAAAATCCATTCGCCGGCCAACCGCCTCATTTGTGCGGTGTTGCCTAAGAAAAAAACGGAGCCTCTGTCCATGAGCAGGACAGAGGCTCCGCTGACGCTGAACCGGATTATTTCTCCTCCGCGGTGCGGCGGTTGAACAGCACGTTTACCAGGATGCCGACGATCAGCGCGGTGGCGATGGCGCTGATGGTCACGGGGCCGAGGTTCAGCTCGAGGCCGCCGATGCCGCAGACCAGTATGGCCGCCACGACGAACAGGTTGCGATGGTCGCCCAGATCCACGGTCTGAACCATCTTCAGGCCGCTGACCGCGATGAAGCCGTACAGCGCGATGCAGACGCCGCCGACGATGCAGGTGGGAATCGAGTTGACGAAGGCCACGAAGGGATCGAAGAAGGACAGGATGATGCAGTAGACGGCGGTGATGAAGATGGTGCTGACGGAGGCGTTGCCGGTGATGGCCACGCAGCCGACGGACTCGCCGTAGGTGGTGTTCGGGCAGCCGCCGAAGAACGAGCCGATGATGGAGCCCACGCCGTCGCCGATGAGCGTGCGGTCGAGGCCGGGATCGGTGATGAGGTCGCGCTCGATGATGGAGCTGAGGTTCTTGTGGTCGGCGATGTGCTCGGCCAGCGTGACGAAGGCCACGGGCGCGAACAGCATGAAGATGTTCAGCACGCTGCTGATGCCCTTGAACTGGGAAGCGCCCTCCCTGAACATTCCGGCGAAGGTGAACTCGGGCACGTGGATCAGGCCGATGCCGTCAAAGGCGGACAGGTTGATGATCTGCAGCGCGGCGCAGCCGGTGGCATTGCCGATGAAGGTCAGCACCAGACCCACGGCGTAGGCGGACAGGATGCCGATGATGAACGGGATCATCTGCATGCTCTTGGAGCCCTTGACCGACGCCCAGACGGTGACGAAGAAGGCGAACAGGCCCACCAGAATGCTCACGAGGCTGTAGCTGCCGCTGGCGGTGTTGTTCAGGTTGTTCACGGCGCTGCCGCACAGGGACAGACCGATCAGCGCGACGGTGGGGCCGATGACCACCGGGGGAAGCAGCTTGTTGACCCAGCCGGAGCCGGTCTTTTTGATGATCAGCGCGATGGCGGCGTAGACCAGGCCCGCGAAGATCGCGCCCAGGAACACGCCCAGATAGCCGAAGGCCACCGCGCCGACCAGCGGCTCGATGAACGCGAAGGAGCTGCCGAGGAACACGGGGCTCTTGCGCCGGGTGACGAGGAGATAGAACAGCGTGCCGAAGCCCGCGCCGCACAGCGCGGCCGGCTGGCTCATGTAGGTCGTACCGCTCTTGAGGTTGACCAGCATGGGCACCAGCAGCGTGGCGGCCATGATGGCGAGAACCTGCTGGAAGGCGTAGACGAGGTTTTTACGGATCGGCGGTTTGTCATTGGTGTTGTAGACCAGTTTCATGTGTTTCCCCTCCGCATCGTAATTCGGCATGCCTTTAAGCGCGAAAAAAATCTTGCCGCAGCGAGCGACAAGATGCTTTTTCATTTCGGCGGAAACGCGCATGGCGATTCCATTCTTCGGCCTCTTGTCGGTCTCTCTGAACCGTCTTAAAGACTTCCCGCGTGATAGAATACCACTCGATGGGGGCGAAGTCAAGTTCGGGCTCTGAATTTGATTGTTAATATTTGCGTTTGACGCGCAAAATGGCGCGCCGCCCGGGGAAGAATTCCCATGGACGGCGCGAGGGGAAAGCGCGCGGCGGGCTGTCCGGGAAGCCTTTCGCGATGCGGCTTTCGCCGCGGCGGCCGGCGAAGGATTCCTCCGGGAAGAGCCGCGGCAAAAGCAGATGCCGCCGCGCAATCCTTCCTTATTCCTGCGGCGCGGCCGGAGGCTCCTGCGCGGCGGCCTTTTTGCGCTCCATGCAGGAGGACAGCGCGTTTTTGATCTCGCACAGCGTCTGCGGCACCAGCTCGATGATGCGGTCCACCGGCGCGTAGGGCTGCGCGGGCAGCAGGCGCACCGAGTCCGGCCCGGTCACGAGAAAGCCCAGCGGCTGCACGGTCACGCCCGCGCCGGTGCCGCCGGCGAAGGGCAGCGCGCCCGCGGGGGATTCCGCCGGGTGATTCTTTGCGTTCAGCGCGTACTCGCCGCCGCCCGCCACGAAGCCGAAGCTCACGCGGGAGACGGGCACGACGGTGCTGCCGTCGGCGGTGGTGATCGCGTCGCCGACGATGGTGTTCACGTCGATCATGTCGCGAATGCTCTCCAAGGTGGTGCTCATGATGCCTTCGATGGGATGCTTTTCCATGTTTTCAACCTCCCCAATCCATACTCCCATGCGCCCAGAAGCGCGGCGAGCATAATATGCCCGACGCGCAGCGAGATCATTCCGCTGAGCTCGGCGTGGGCCGACGCGGCGGCGAAGTCGGGGCGCAGCGAGACGCGCGCCCGGCGCGTGACGGCGAAGAGCGCCGCGTCCAGCGAATTCGCCGCGCCGCAGATCAGCGCAGTGGCCGCAGCGTCGGACAGACCGATGGTTCCGTCCATGGTCAGCGACAGGAGCTTCAGATGCCTGCTCAGGCTGAAAAACGCCTTCAGCGCCGCCCGGAGCAGTGCCATCGGGTGCTTCAGCTTCCATTTTTTGGCTGAAGCCTGTTTTTTCGGAGAGGTGTTTCGCGCGCGCCGACGCGCCCGGCGCGGCTCGAAGGCCGAAAATCCCGCGCCGAAGCGCAGCGCGCCGTCATAGCGCAGGAAAAAGGCCATCTGAATGGGAATGGCGCTCAGATAAAACAGCGCCACCGCGGTCACCGTCAGCGGCAATGCCATGCGCGTCCCTCCCGTCGCCTGTGCTGCTTGCAGTTTTTCCCAACGGGCGGGAAATATACTTCCGTTTGGACGGAGGGCGTGGTATAATGGAAAAAACAATAATATATGTAGAAACTGCGGAGGACAAAAATGGAAGAGCGGAAAACGCTGAGCGTCCGCGTGCTGGGCGAGACGCTGACGCTGCGCACCCGGCCGGGGCTGTTTTCGCCGGAGCATGTGGATCGGGGCACGCTGGCCATGCTGTCCCGGGCGGAGCTGCGCCCGGGCATGAGGGTCATGGATCTGGGCTGTGGCTGCGGCGTGGTGGGAATCGTCGCGGCGAAAAAGTGCGGCGCGGAGAACGTGGTACTGGCGGACGTGGATCCGCTGGCGGTGCAGACCGCCAGGGAAAACGCTGCGGACAACGGAGTCGGAAACGTGAAAATCGTCCTCTCCGACGGCTTTTCCGCCGTGGACGAGGCGGGCTTTGACCTGATTTTGTCCAATCCGCCCTATCAGAGCGACTTTTCCGTGGCCAAGCGGTTCATCGAAAAGGGCTTTAACCGCCTGAAGGTGGGCGGAAGGATGATGATGGTCACCAAGCGGCTGGACTGGTATCGAAACCGCCTGCGCGCCGTGTTCGGCGGCGTTCGGGTGGAACAGGTGGACGGTTACTTCGTGTTCACCGCCGAGCGCCGCAGCCTGTCCTACGCCTCGGCGGCGAAAAAAGCGCGCAAAAATGAACAATTGAAGATGAATTGATTGCGAAAGCGCTTTTGCCCTTGACAGAAGCGAACGAAGAGTATAAAATAATTCTGTTAGCCATGCAGTTTGCATAAGAAGAATTATGCACAGGTTCATGTGAGCGAAGCCATTCGCTTAGCGCTAAATTTGAATTGAGGAGAAAGGGGAGGAACGGAAAGTTGTTATACGCAATCATCGGTGTGATTGCGCTGGCGGCAGGTCTGGCAGCCGGTTATCTTTACCGCAAGAACGCGATGGAGAAAAAGCTCGGACAGACGGAGGAAGTTGCCCGAAATCTGTTGGAGGACGCCACGCGAAAGGCGGAGGAAAAGAAAAAAGAGGCGCTGCTGGAGGCCAAGGAAGAAATCATCCGCTTGAAGTCGGAGCTTGATAAAGAAGTTCGTGACCGCCGCAGCGAAGTGACGCGGCTGGAGCGCAGGGTGAACCAGCGCGAAGAGGCATTTGACAAAAAACTGGACAATCTGGAATCCCGAGAGGAAGCACTCAACGACAAGTACAAGGAGGCCGAGCGCCTCGAGGCCGAGGCCAACGAGATGCACGACCGCCAGAAGGCGGAGCTGGAGCGCATCGCCGGCATGACCTCGGACGAAGCCAAGGCTATCCTGATCGACCGCGTCCAGAAGGACGCCTATCACGACGCCGCCGTCATGGTGCGCGAGGTAGAAGCCCGCGCCAAGGAAGAGGCGGACAAGCGCGCCCGCAGCCTGATCTCGCTGGCCATTCAGAAGTGCGCAGCGGATCACGTGGCGGAGACCACCGTCTCGGTGGTGGCGCTGCCCAACGACGACATGAAGGGCCGCATCATCGGCCGCGAGGGCCGCAATATCCGCACCCTTGAGACAGCCACGGGCGTCGATCTCATCATCGACGACACGCCCGAGGCCGTCATCATCTCCGCCTTCGATCCGGTGCGCCGCGAGGTCGCCCGCATCGCCCTCGAAAAGCTCATCATGGATGGCCGCATCCATCCGGCGCGCATCGAGGAAATGGTGGAAAAGGCCAAGAAGGAAGTCGATCAGCAGATTCGCGAAGCCGGCGAGCAGGCCGTGTTCGAGACCAATCTGCACGGCATCCATCCCGAGCTGGTCAAGCTGCTGGGCCGTCTGCGGTTCCGCACCAGCTATGGTCAGAACGTGCTGCGCCACTCTATCGAGGTCAGCCATCTGGCGGGCGTCATGGCCGCCGAGCTGGGCGCGGACGTCCAGCTGGCCAAGCGCGCGGGTCTGCTGCACGACATCGGCAAGGCCATCGACCACGAGGTCGAGGGCACGCACGTCACCATCGGCGTGGATCTGGCCAAGAAGTTCCACGAGAACGATCTGGTCATCAACGCCATCGCCGCGCACCATAACGACGTGGAGCAGAAGTCCGTGGAAGCCGTCCTGGTTCAGGCGGCGGACGCGATCTCGGCCGCCCGTCCCGGTGCGCGCAGAGAGTCGCTGGAGAACTATATCAAGCGTCTCGAGAAGCTGGAATCCATCGCCTATTCCTTCGACGGCGTGGAAACCTGCTACGCGATTCAGTCGGGCCGCGAGGTGCGCATCATCGTCAAGCCCGAGGACGTCAACGACGCCGGAACGCTCATTCTGGCCAAGGAGATCGTCAAGCGCATCGAAAAGGAAATGGAATATCCCGGACAGATCAAGGTCAACGTCATCCGCGAAACCCGCGCGGTGGACTTCGCCAAGTGACGTCGGAGCCGCTCGCCGAAAGGCGGGCGGCTTTTCTGCCCACATTGGGAAAACAGATTCAAGCGCCGAAGTATTTGCTTCGACGCTTGATATTTTGGAGAAGAACTGTAGAAGCGTGTCAGACGTGGCTTGCGGCTGCGACAAGTGTCTGCCATAGTGTGCGGCGCTGTGTGTCTGAAGCGGATTCCTTTCGAGAAATTCCCTGCGTTCGCTGCAGAAGCGCTTCGTGCGGGTTGTCCGCTGCTGTATCTGCCTGCGCGATGGACGCGGCGCTGTCTGCCATTTCGAATCGGCAGTTTCTCGCGCTCCGCCGCGTCTCACTCCTCCTCGAACAGCTCATCCAGCTTCAGTTTGGCGCGGTACAGCTCGTTGCGGGGATAGCCCTGCTCCCGGGCCGCGTCCATGGCCTGACGCAGATCGTCGCCCTCCAGCACGCGGGACATCAGAAACAGCTCGGCGCTCAGCGCGGGGGCCTTCGGCTCATCCATGGGCGGGAGCGCGGACAGGTCGACCACGGCGCAGTACTCGCCCTTGTCCGCCGAGGGATTGCCGCGCAGCGCGGTCAGCACCTCCGGCGCGGAGCCGCGATAGATGCGCTCGTAGCGCTTGGTCAGGTCGCTGCACACACAGAGCCGGCTCTCGGGCCACAGCTCGGCCAGCTCCGCCGTCAGATCGACGATGCGGTGCGGCGATTCGTACAGCACGAACACGGGAATGCCCGCGCGGCGGATGGCGCTGAGCCTGTCGCGCAGCGCCTTTTTCTCCCTGGGCAAAAAGCCGTAGAAGGCGAATTCCCGCGCGTCGAAGCCCGAGACCGACAGCGCCGTGACCACCGCCGACGGGCCGCAGACCGGCTCCACGGGAACGCCGGCCTCCCAGGCCGCGCGCACCAGCAGATGGCCGGGGTCGGAAATGCCCGGCGTGCCCGCGTCGCAGGTCAGCGCCACGGTCAGATCCTCGGCCAGCATGCGCTCGACGAGCTGCGGCGCGCGCGCGTCCTCGTTGTGGCGATGGCAGGAGACCATGGGCTTTTTCAGTTCGAAGTGGTTCAGCAGCTTCATCGTCACGCGCGTGTCCTCGGCGGCGATCAGATCGGCGGAGGCGAGCGCCTCGCGCATGCGCGGCGTGAGGTCGTTCAGGTTGCCGATGGGCGTGGCGACCACGAAGAGCTTGGGCATGTCAATTCTCCTTCAAAATGTAGAACAGTTCGTTTTCACCGACGATGCGCGCGGCGACGGCGCGGCCCGCGGGCAGATGGGCCTCCATCCATTCGGAATAGTGCCGCTCCATGCCCACGTCCCGTCCGCCCAGCGTCCGGGTGGGGAAGGAGATCACCAAGAATTCCGCCTGAACGCGCCGGAGCAGCTCGTCCGCCGCGCCCGCGCGCTGGCGCTCCAGCAGCGGCAGCAGCTTCAGCATCAGCGCCATCTGAAAGCGCTCGTCCGGCACCGCGTCCGCGTCCAGCAGATCGGCCAGCGCCACGCCGGCAATGCCCAGCGCATGGAGCACCTCCACGCACTGGCCGCTGATGTCCGCGCCGGCGATGCGCGCGGCGGGATGGCGCGCGGCCAGATAGGCGGGATTCAGCCCGCAGGCGAGATCGAGCACGCTCCCGGGCGCGCCGGTATGGGCGAAGATTTCCGCATACGCCGCGTCCATGCGCGCAAGCGGCAGCCGCTCCCGGGTGGACGCGTGCAGGCTCAGCAGCGACTCCCAGTCGCCGGCGCGGGCCAGCGCCAGCGCGGACTTGAATTCCGCGTCGGTCATGAACGCCGAAGTGACGCCGTGCAGCCGTTCGCGCACGGCCTTTTCCAAATCCCTGGGTTTTTTGTAGCGCCCCTCGCACTCCTCCAGCACCCGGCGGACGGTGGACGGGCAGACCCAGCGGTATTTCCTGGAGGTCGTCAGCTTCTGATACAGCTCGTCATTCATCGCACAGATACTCCATCAGCCGGCCGTAGAAGCGCAGGTTGTGGGCGGTGGCCAGACGCATGGCCTGAGGGTCGCCCACCTTGAACAGGTGCTGAAGATACGCCCGGGAATGGCCGGAGCACAGCTCGCAGTCGCAGGTGGAGTCCACGGGCCGCGGGTCGCGGCAGTGGGGCGCGTCCATGATGTAGAGGTATTTGTAGAATTTTCCGTCGGCGCGGCGCACGCCCTCGGGGCTGCTGTCGCCCTCGTTGAACACGTACAGCCGCTGATGCCGCGCCTCGCGGGTGGGAATCACGCAGTCGAACAGGCTGTAGCCCATCCGGACGCACTGGACGATCTCCTCGGGCTTGCCCAGTCCCATGGCGTACTTCACCTTGGAATCGGGCATCGCGTCGGCGGCCATCTGCAGAATGTCCGGGCGGAACGCGCCGCCCGCGTCCAGCGGCCATCCGCCGAAGCCGTAGCCGTCGAATCCGATCTCCTCCAGCCGCCGTCCGCACTCCCGGCGCAGCTCGGGGTCGGAGCCGCCCTGCACGATGCCGAACAGCCTGGGCCGCTTCCCGTCGGGAACGCCGCGCACCAGCTTGTCGAACTCGGCGCGGCAGCGCTCGCCCCAGCGCACGGTCAGCTCCACGCTGCGGCGCTGCACGTCGGCGGGATCGTCCGGGTGGGTGCACATGTCCAGCGCCATCATCACGTCCGAGCCGTACTGGAACTGCACCTGAATGCACTTCTCCGGCGTGAAGGTGAGCTTTTCCCTGCCGCGGTCGGGGCGGAAGATGATCTCCTTGTCGCGGATCTCACCGTAATCGGCGTTTTCGCGAATCAGCGAATAGAGCTGAAAGCCGCCGGAGTCGGTCAGGATTGCGCCGCGATAGCCGGTGAAGCCGTGCAGCCCGCCGAGGCTCTTGACGAGTTTCGCGCCGGGCTTGGTCATCAGATGGTAGCTGTTCATCTCGCAGCCGTACAGCCCGCCGCGATAGACGTCCTCAAAGGAGCCCGCGCGGATGGCGCCGTAGGTCGCGTCGGGGAAGAAGGCCGGAAGCGGGACGCGCCCGGCCGGGGTTTCCAGATGCTTCATGGGTTTCCTCCCAGAAAAAAATCAGAGCTTTTCCACCACGCGCAGACTGGCGCTGCGGGCGCGGGGATTTTCGGCCAGCTCGGCCTCGGAGGCCGTGATGGGCCTGCGCGTCACCAGCCGCACCACGGGCTTTTTGCCGCAGACGCAGACCGGGAACGACTTGGGGCAGGTGCAGGGGTCGGCCATGCGCTTAAACGCGTTTTTGACGATGCGATCCTCCAGCGAATGGAAGGTGATGACGCACAGGCGGCCGCCGGGATTCAGCAGGCCGGCCAGATCGTCCAGCGCCGGTTCCAGCGGATCCAGCTCGTCGTTGACCGCGATGCGCAGCGCCTGAAAGGTGCGCCGCGCCGGGTGCGAGCCGTCTTTTGCGCGGAATTTTTTGGGAATGGCCGCGTCCACGATGGCCACCAGCTGGCTGGTGCGCTCGATGGGCGCGTCGGCGCGCCGGTCGCAGATCACCCGGGCGATCTGCCGCGCCCAGTTCTCTTCGCCGTAGTCGCGAAGAATGCGCGTCAGCTCGTCCTCCGACCATTCGTTGACGATCTCCCGGGCGGAGAGGGGCTGGGACTGATCCATGCGCATGTCCAGCGGCGCGTCGTCGTGATAGGAAAAGCCGCGCTCGCGCACGTCCAGCTGATGGGACGACACGCCCAGATCGGCCAGAATGCCGTCCACGGCGGAGATTCCCGCGCCGGCGAGCAGCGCCTTCGCGTCGTGGAAATTGCCGCGCAGCGTCAGAAACCGCGCCTCATGGTTCAGCCCGGACAGCCGTGCGGCGGCGGCCTCGATGGCGTCCGCGTCCCGGTCGATTCCCACGAGGGTACCGCCGCGGAGCCGTTTGAGAATCTCCGAGCTGTGGCCCGCGCCGCCCAGCGTGCAGTCCAGATAAACGCCGTCCGGGCGGATGTTCAGCCCGTTCAGACATTCGTTGAGCAAAACCGGAAGATGATGAAATTCCATGCGTGGCCTCCGCGCGTCGGGTCGATTGCGCCCGCGGGAGAATTCCCGCGGGCGCGGAGGGAGATTACAGCTTCCAGGGGGCGATGCCCAGCTTCTTGCGAACCTTGAGCATGGTCTTGTGGGCGATGGCCGACGCGCGCTCGCGGCCGGAATCCATCACCTGCTGGAGATACGCCTTGTCGGCGCTGATGCGGTCGTATTCGTTCTGGATGGGCTCCAGCACGGCGATGACGCTGTCGGCCACCGCATCCTTGAATTTGCCATAGCCCTGGCCGTCGAACTCGGCGGTGATCTCGTCCATGGTCTTGCCCGTCAGCGCGGACATGATGGACATCAGGTTGGCCACGCCGGGCTTGTTCTCCGCGTCGAACACCACGGAATTGTCGCAGTCCGTCACCGCGCGGCGAACCTTTCTGCGAATCACGTCGGGCTTGTCGAGGATGGCGATGTAGGTCTCCTCGGGATCGGACTTGGACATCTTGCGCGTGGGCTCCTGCAGGCTCATGACGCGCGCGCCGACCTTGGGGAAGTAGCCCTCGGGAATGGTGAACACGTCGCCGTAGATGCCGTTGAAGCGCTCGGCGATGTCGCGGGTGATCTCCAGATGCTGCTTCTGATCCGCGCCGATGGGCACCAGATTGGCCTGATAGAGCAGAATGTCCGCCGCCATCAGCACCGGATAGGTGAACAGGCCGCAGTTGATGTTGTCCGCGTGCTTGGCGGACTTGTCCTTGAACTGGGTCATGCGGGACATTTCGCCCATGTAGGTAAAGCAGTTCAGGATCCAGCTCAGCTCGGCGTGCTGGGCGACCTGGGACTGGAAGTAGATGATGTTCTTCTCCGGGTCGAGGCCGCTGGCCAGGAAGAGGGCCATGGTGCGCAGGCAGGCCTTGCGCAGCTCCGTGGGATTCTGGCGCACCGTCAGCGCGTGGAGATCCACGATGGAGTAGAGGCAGTCGTACTGATCCTGAAGAAGGGAGAAGTTGCGCAGCGCGCCGATGTAATTGCCCAGCGTCAGGTTGCCGGTGGGCTGAATGCCCGAGAAAATGCGCTGCTTCTGAATCTGCTGTTCCATAAAGAAAACCTCCTGCGAAAAATTGGCTCGCGCGAAAAAAGCCCGTCCCGCGTTCACGGGACAGGCTTGAAAGCTTGTTTGCCACCCAGATCGGCTTTTTTCGCACGCGCGATGCGAACCGCGCGGATAACGGGTGCGGCTCCCGTCGGCAGCTACTGGCTTAAAAAGAAGCGTTCACGCCGCCCTCAAAAGTCCATTCTCGCGGACAGCGCCGCCGCAATTCCACCCTCTGCGGCTCTCTTTCGCCCTGTCGAATTCGCGATACTCGTCTTTCTCATCGGTTTTTCTACTATATTATAGGGCCTTTCGCCCGGTTTGTCAATCCCGAATTATTTCAGCACCTCGCCCACCAGCTGGTTGACCAGCCGGCCCTCGGCCTTGCCGTTGAGCTTGGGCATCAGCGACTTCATCAATTTGCCCTTGTCCTTGGCCGTGGGCGCGTCGACGCCCAGCTCCGCCAGCGTTTCGCGGATGACGGCGCGGATGGCGTCCTCGTCCATGCGGGCAGGGGCGAACTCGCTCCACACGGCGATGCGCAGTTTACACTCGTCGATGATGTCCGCGCGGTCGGCGGGCGTGGTGTCCAGCGTCTCCTTGGCCTCCTTGATCTCCTTGTAGACCACGGCGTTTTCCTCGTCCTCGGTCAGATCTGCGCGCTTGTCGATGTTTTTGGCCTTCAGCGCGGACAGCAGCAGCGAAAGCGCCTCCTTGCGCGGCTTGTCGCCCGCCTTCAGCGCATCCATCATGGCCTTGCGAACCACGTCGATTTTGCTCATGGGGATTCCTCCTTCAAGAATTCGTTACTCTAAAGTATAGTTTTGAATTGTGAAGAAAGCAAGCGCGTTGGAGCGTCACTGCGCATTTTGGGCGGCGATGCGCTCGGCCAGATCGTTCAGATAGATCCAGCGCTCGGTCTTTTCGTCCAGCTGAGCGCTGAGCGCGTCCTTCTGCGCCGAAAGCTCCTGAAGGCGCACGTAGTCGCTGGCGCAGCGCTCCATCTCCGCGTCGCAGTCGGCGATCTGAGCCTCCAGCGCGGCGATGTCCGCGTCGATGGTCTCGTATTCCCGCTGCTCCCTGAAGGAGAAGCGCAGCTTCTGGGGCCGCTCGGAGCGCTTTTCCCGGCTGGACGCTTCCTTCTTCGGCGCGGCGGGCGCGTCCTCGGCGGGGCGCTGGAGCAGATAGTCGGAATAGCCGCCCATGGTGCGGCGAATCTCGCCGTCCGGACGCACCTCGAGGATGGACTGGGCGATCTTGTCCAGAAAATAGCGGTCGTGGGACACGGCCACCACCGCGCCCGGGAACTCGCTCAGATAGTCCTCCAGAATGGTCAGCGTCTCCACGTCCAGATCGTTGGTGGGCTCATCCAGAAGCAGGATGTTGGGCGCGCTCATCAGAATGCCCAGCAGGTACAGCCGCCGCCGCTCGCCGCCGGACAGCCGGCCGATGGTGGAATACTGCATATCCGAGGAGAACAGGAAGCGCTCCATCATCTGCGTCGCCGAGAGCCTGCCCTCGCCGGTGCGCACCTCCGAGGCGATTTCGTGGATGTAGTCGTAGGGGCGCTGATCGGGATCCAGCTCGCGGCCCTCCTGGGTGAAATAGCCGATGCGCACCGTGCCGCCGAAGTCCACCGTGCCCGAATCCGGCGCGAGCCGGCCGGAGATCAGGTTCAGCAGCGTGGACTTGCCCGCGCCGTTGCGGCCGATCACGCCCACGCGGTCGTCGCGCAGAATGGTATAGGAAAAATCGCGGACGACGGTGCGGCCGCCGAAGGACTTGGTGACGTGGGACAGCTCCACCGTCTTGCGCCCCAGCCGGGAGGCCGCGGCGGCCATGGACAGGTTCTCCTCCGCGGGCGGCGCGTCCTGAGCCTTCAGCGCCTCATAGCGGGCGATGCGCTCGGTGGACTTGGTGCTCCGCGCTCGGCAGCCGCGCTGGATCCACTCGGTCTCTCTGCGCAGCAGCGCCTGCCGCTTGCGCTCGGAGGCCTGGGCCATCTCCAGCCGCTGAGCCTTCAGCGCGAGGTATTTGGAATAGTTGGCCTCGTAGAGGAACAGCTCGCCCCGGGAGAGCTCGGCGATGCGCGTGACCACGTTTTCGAGAAAATAGCGGTCGTGCGTGACCATGACGAGTCCGCCGGTGAAACGCGCCAGCTTCTGCTCCAGCCACGCCACCATTTCCGCGTCGAGATGGTTGGTGGGCTCGTCGAGAATCAGTACGTCGGCGGGATGGACGAACACTGTGGCCAGCGCCACGCGCTTGCGCTGCCCGCCCGAGAGTGCGCCGATTTTCTGGTCGAAGTCGGAAATGCCCAGCCTGCTCAGGATGCTCTTGGCCTCGTACTCGTTCAGCGCGCGGAATTCCGCGGGATGCCCGGCGAATACCTGCTCCAGCACGGTCAGATTGTCGTCCATGACCGGCACCTGCGGCAGATACGAGATCTGCACGTTGGGGTCGCGCGTCACGCGGCCCGAGTCCGGTTCCTCGACGCCGGCCAGTATCTTCAGAAGCGTGCTCTTGCCCGTGCCGTTCACGCCGATCAGGCCAACGCGCTCGCCGGCGCTGAGATAGAGCGAAACGCCGCTCAAGAGCGGCTTCATGCCGTAATTCTTGTGGAGATTTTCCGCGGTCAGCAGCATAGTCGTCCCTCCATTTATCTGGCTTTATTATAGCGCCGAAGGGCGAAAAGGGCAAGGAGGGGAGAGTTAAAAACGAAAAACCGGAGCATACGGCGTTACTGTTGCGCTCTTGTAAAAATAACATTGAGAATGAACGCGCTTCTATTGCGTTTGCCCTGCCTGTGTGATATAATATTGGCGTATACACCAAACAGAAAGGGAGGCGCTTTCCATCACTCTGACCAATGTGAGTCTGCCGACGAAAAAGCGGATCCTGACGGTGTGCGTGAAGCTGTTTCTGGAGAAGGGCTACAAGAAAACCACGCTGGCGGAAATCATCGACAAGGCCGGCGTGTCCTACAGCTCCTTTCAGAACATCTTCCGGGCGAAGGACGGCGTGCTGACCGAGCTGGTGGAATTCATGTTCGCCAACCAGTTCGCCATGGCCCGCGGCGCGTCGGGAACTCAGCTGCCGCCGGTCTGCGTCTACGCGGTGGAGACGGCGATTCAGCTGACGCTGACGGAGCTGAACGAAAACCTGCGGGAAATCTATATCGAAGCCTACAGCCAGAGGGAAGCCTACGAGTATATCCTTCGGGAGACGGCGAAGGAGCTGTATCAGATCTTCGGGCCCTATCAGCCAGAGCTGACGCAGCGCGATTTTTATGAAATGGATATTGGCTCGAGCAGCGTCATGCGCGGCTACATGGCGCATCCCTGTGATGAAACGCTGACGCTGGAGAAGAAGATTCGGCTGTTTCTCACCATGACGCTGAGCGTGTATCGCGTTCCGGCAGACGAGCGGGAACGGGCGCTGCGCTTTGTGGAGGGGCTGGATATCCGCGCCATTTCCGAACAGGTGATGCAGCAGCTGTTCAAGGCGCTGGCCATGCATTATGAGTTTTCGCTGCAGGAAGTGGAGGAAGCTCTCCGCATAAAAACGGACGCCGCTGATTGAAGACGCTGGAAAATTTGCCGCCGAAGTTCGCAAATCTGTGCTTAAGGCAACGCCGCACAATTCGGCGGTGCGTCTGGCTCTGCCTTTTCCGCCATCTGCGGCATGCAGATTCCTCGATTACCCTCCAGTAAACCTTCGGAATTTGCATCTGACGAAAAACCATTCGCCGGCCAACCGCCTCATTTGTGCGGTGTTCCCTTGAGCATGCGGACGGCGCGGTTTTGCATATCAGAGTATGTTCCCTTTGCAATGGACAGCGATTGTCAGACCAAACAGGAGGACGAAGAATGAAGGGCAAATTCATCCAATTCGGCAGGAGCGTAATTTCACTTATCCTGTGCTTTGCGCTCTTTGCGACGGGAATCCAGCTTCCGGCGCTGGCCGAGACGGCCGGGGCGACGCCGATGCTCGTCTCCGGCGTAAAGACCTGGCAGGATGCGGCGGAGTACGTCTGCGGCCTGCTGGGCGAGTACCCGGGAAACGCGCTGAACGCACTGAAAGAATGGAACTATCTGGAGGCGGACGTTGCGCCGCAGGACGAGGTGTCCGCAGAGCAGATGCAGACGCTGCTGTCCAGGGTGTTCGGCGCGGTGATTGACGGCGACGAATCGCTGTCCGCGGCTCGTCGGCTGGAAAATCCCAATCTGTACGTCACCGGGCAGGCGGAGCAGATCGGCTCTCTGACCGCGAAGCGGCTGGTCTTTGCCGACGGCGCGCGGGCGGAGATCAACGCCGTGAACGCAGACAAGCTGCCCATCACCGGCGCGGCCGAGCTGGCGCTCAGCGGCACGGAGATCGAAACCGTCGTCATCGACACGGATCAGGACGTGACGCTTCGCGGCGACAGCGAGACGAAGATCGGCGAGGTGCTGATTCGCCGGGGCGGGAGCGTGGCGCTGGAGGGCAGCATGGCCCTGGGCGTCGTGCATGTGCAGGGCGAGGCACGGAAGCTGACCGTCCGGGCCACCTGCACGATTCAGAACGAGACGAAGAGCGCCATCACTGTCGCCGATCCCGACGGCGAGGAGCGCTCCATTGAGCCGGGCACGGACGACGTGCTGGTGCTGTCCCGCTATGTCGTCAGCTTTGTGACGGAGGGCACGCCGGTCGAACCGCTGACCGTGCTGCCCGGCGGCATCATCGATTTTTCTGCCATTGAAACCACCTGCGAGGGCAAGGTTTTCACGGCGTGGTACGAGGACGCGGATTACACAGTTCCCTGCTCCACGCTGATGCTGGTCGACCGGCAGATGACGCTCTACGCGCGCTTTGTCGATCCGGACGACTGCGTGACGGTTACATTTGACACCATGGGCGGAACCGAGCTTGCGCCGCTGGTCTTTGCCAAGGGCGAGTATCTGCTGAGCAAGCCGGTGGATCAGATCTACACGTCCATGGACGGCAGCGCCTTCTGCGGCTGGTTCCTCGACGAGGCCTGCGAGCAGAGCTTCGGCTATACGGATCCGATCACTCAGGATATGACGCTGTACGCCATGTTCAACCCCGACGAGGCGGAGGAGGAGACCCGCCAGTCCAACGCAGCCGAGCTGAACGACGCGGACTGGCTGTCGGCCATTGAGATCGTCGCGCCGGAGGACATGGACGCGCAGTCTGTGGAGAAGCTGATCTCCATCGAAGCCGGCAGCGGCGTTACCGAGCCCGCCGTGCGCATGGAGCGCACCGGAGACGGCTTTGCCCTGTACGGCGACACCTATGAGCAGGACGGACAGCGCGGCTTTGAGCCCGGCTCCAGCTTCACCATTGTACTGGGCGAGGGCCTGCGCTTTATGGATTACGACGAAACCGTCGACACACTGCTGGTGAGCGTCTATCGCGAGCAGGTGGAAACGGTCATCTTCCGCGACGACATTCAGTATCTGCTCTGGGACGACATGGCTTCGCTGGAGCTGGTGACGGAGAACGAGGACGGCGAAAACGTCCCCGGTACCCTGCTGTACACCGGCGACAGCAGCTTTGAAACGGACGAGATCGTCTGCTTCTACGACGGCAGCATCGACCCGGACGAGAAGAACATCGACCGCTGGACGGAGGGCTCGTTCGACGGCTATGTCATGTTCATTCAGGTCGTTTCATCGGAAGCGGCCGACGACGGCCTTGCCATTCGTTTCCTGAACGCCAATCCCGTGGACTATATGGCGGATCTGGACGTGAACACGACGCGCAAGGTCGATCTCGAAGAGGTTCTGGACGAAGAGGACATTGAGCAGATCGAGCGTGCGGTGTCCGCGCAGATTCGCGGCAACGACGAGTTGCGCGCCCAGATGCTAGTCACCGTAATGACCTCGCAGGACACGCAGGACAAGCTGGACGCGCTCTATGGAGAGGGAACCTATGCGCTGACGGCAATGACCGCGAAGCCCGGCAAGGTCGAGGTTTCGCCGGTCATCAGCGTTTCCGGCAATTCCGTGACGGCGGGCGTGACCGTCAGCCTGACCATCGCGCTGTCGAACGGGGCGAAGACGATCATGACCGTCACGCCGTCCATGTCCTTCACCGAAAAGGTCGAAGTGGACGTGGACGTGAAGGCCGGCGGCATCTGGATCGACGCTTCCCTCCGGCTGGCCTCCACCACGAGGGTCAAGCTGGAAGTGGCCGTGGCCAGCGGCGACGGCGAGGCGGACTTCAGCGAGGCGCTGGAGACGCTGGAAAATCTGGTCAAGCCCGACGGCCTCGAGGGCGATTATCAGCAGGCCGTGGATGGCATCATGCAGACCATGCAGTCCATCGTGGAGACGGAACTGAGCTATGTGGATCTGTTTGAGGTTCCGCTGCTCGTCATCATCGTGGACTTCTACGGCATCGTCGCCCTGACGGCGGAGCTGGATCTGGTGGGCCAGATCGGCGTGCTCGCCACCTTTGGCATGGAACTCGTGGTGGAGGGCGGCCAGAAGGTTGGCTTCAAGTACGACTTCAAGAAGATGGAGGGCGGCTCCTACAAGGAAAAGCTCAAGACGAGAGTCGAAAACCACGTGTATCTGGTGGGCAAGATCGGCGTTCGCATCGGCCTTCGCCTGAAGCTGGGTGTGACGCTGTGCGTCATCGCCAAGGCGCAGATCGTCGGCTCCATCATGGCCTATGCCGAGCTGACCGGCATGTTCTTCCTGAACACGTCGCTGCTCTCGGGCAACAGCAGCTATGTAGGCGCGCTGTACTTCGAGGTGGGTTTGGACGCGTCGGTCGATCTGTCCCTGAAGGCCGACTTCATACTGTTCTCCATCGGCACTTCGTGGAACATCTGGTCGGAGCGCTGGCCGCTGTACAGCACCAGCGTGTCCTCCAGATTGCGCTATATGGACGAGGAACCCCTGCGCGCGCAGTGGGAGCAGCAGGTGCTTCTGGCCGACCATCGCGCCAGCTTCGGCTTTGCCACCATTCCCATGCGCGATTACAGGCTGATGGACGGCAGCTGCCGAACCACTCAGACTTTGCCGCAGGCGGAGGATTCCAAGATCACGCTGAGCATTCGGAACATGACCGTCAACGGCGAGCTGCTCGCGGCGGACGATCCCCGAAACGCCCTGTTTGAATTCGGCAGGCTGGAAGAGGATCGGCTGCCCGGCTACATCTATCTGAACGAAAAGATCGCGGCGGAGTATGGCTGCGAGACGGTGGAGCTGGATCTGGCGGTGAGCTATCTGGACGACAGCCCCTCGGCGCTGGTCAAAAAGCAGGAGCTGGAATTCCATCTGTCCAGACAGTGCACGCTGTCCACCACCACGGTGGACATGAAGGTCATGCTCTACGACGAGTGCGCCCATCTCTGGGGACTGGAGAACGCGAGATGGGACGGCGAGATCGTCCACGAGGAGTCCTTCTCCGCAACGCACATGGTGGGCGGCCTGTTCGAGCCCACCGCGACCGCGGAGGTCGATCTGTCCGGCATCCGGCAGAAGGCCTTCGGAAAGGCGGCCGGACTGAAGGACGGAACCATCGGCTGGGCCGGCGTTCAGGGCGGTCTGATTCAGTACAGCAATCCCAAGGTCAGCGCGTTCTGCTATCTGAGTCTGGATAACGACACGCTGCGCTACGACGTTCGCCCGGAGACGGAGGAGTACGGACTGACCTTCTATCTCTACGCGCGCCGCTTTGAAATCAACCCGGAGGATCCCACGGACAGCACCGTGACATACGTGCTGCGCTATTCGGGCGATCCGACTACGCGCTTCTACACCACGGGCACGGAAAACGGCGAGCGGCTGTACTTCACCGCCTCCGAGGACGGCACGTGGACGCTGAAGGCGAGCCGCGCGGCCTTCGACGGCTCGGCGCGCGAAATCATGATGGCGCTGGAAAGCGGCGAAGAGATCGCCGCCGGGCTGTCGGTGACGGGCCGCGAGTACTCCCGCAGGAACACGCTCGACCTGAACGACTCTGCCTATGCGCTGGCGGTCGTGCCCGGCGAGGGCATCGAGGGCTTCGAGGCGACCTCTCCCGAGGGGCTGGATCTGCGCAGCATTGCGCCCGGCACGCGGGTTGAGCTGGACATCGTCTGCGACGAGACGCACCGCAACGTCCTGCCCGTCTTTGAAGTGCCCACGACGATTTCCTACAGCCTGACGGACAACCATCTGTCGTTCGTCATGCCGGCGATGGATGTGACGCTGATGCTGTCGGCATCGCGGCTGCACACGGTGCAGTGGCTGTACAATGTCCCCGGCTTCGACATTTACAAGACCGAAGAAGTTGCGGAGAACGAAACCATTCGGCGTCCGGGCGATCCGGCGATCGAGGGCCTGACCTTCCGCGGCTGGTACGCGGACGAGGCCTGCACCGTGCCCTACGAGTTCGAGACCGCTCCGACGCAGGCCGTCTCGGTGTACGCCGACTGGACGGTGGATGTGACGGTGGACTTCTGCGGCCCGAGCGGACGCGCGCTGTTCAGGCTGTCCGAGTTCGAAACGAAGCCCGTCTTTGAGGGAGACACCGAGGAGGACGTGTACGCCCGCTTCACGTTCAGCACGCTGCGTATGGATGGGAAGATGCCCGAAATCGTGCTGCCCAACCATCCGGGACACGCGTTTATGGGCTGGTATACTTCCGCCGATTTCTCCGGCGAAGCGGTGAATTTCGATACGCTGACGCTGAAGCGGGGCCTGAAGCTCTACGCGCTGTGGGCGAAGGTCATCAACGTCGACTACTACGTCAATCACGACGGCATTGCCGAGAGCTATTATACGGGAACGGAGCTGAAGGGCTATCCGCTGATGGATGTGCCCGAGAACCCCGCGCGTGAGCACTACAGCTTCGCGGGCTGGTACACGAGCGCCGCCTGCACGCCGAACACGGCCTTCGATCCGGCTTCGGATCGGCTGGAGGCCGACGCGAAGCTGTACGCCGGCTGGAAGCCTGTGGAATACGCCATCCGCTACGATCTGGGCGGCGGCGAGAACAATGCCGCCAATCCCGCGGCCTACACGGTGGAGAGCGCGGACATCAAGCTGGCCAGTCCCACCCGCACGGGCTATGAATTCATCGGATGGACGGCGGGCGAAGACGGCGAACGGACGCCCGAGATGGTCATTGCGCACGGAAGCTCCGGCGATCTGTCCCTGACGGCGCACTGGGAGCCCGTGGTCTACACCATCGCCTATAACGTCCGCCACGGCGAAGCCTCCTCCGAGAACCCGACGACCTACACCATCGAAAGCGGCGACATCGCGCTGACTGCGCCCAAGTCGTACAACGACAGCTATATCTTCGTCGGCTGGATTGGCGAAGGCATGACTGAACCTGCGATTGATCTGACCATTCCGTCCGGAAGCACGGGCGACCGCGTCTACACCGCTCAGTGGCAGACGGAGGATCCCGCCGCGCAGATTCTGATGGGCGCGCTGGATTCCATTCCCGACGCGACGACGGTTCCGCTGGAGAGCTTCACCGAGGGCGGCGACGGCGAACCCACCATCACCCGGCTGGTGGACGAGGCCATCCGCGGCGGTGCGAGCGTTGACTATATGGAGGCGCTCAAGCACACCGAGACGCTTGCGGGAGACCCCGTTGAGACGGATCTGGTGTACGTCTATACCTACAATGTGAAGGTGGCCTATACCGACGACGACGGCCAGACCATCGAGGATGAAATCACTGTCACGCTCACGGTGACGAAGAAGATCCCCGTTCTGACGGCTCCCACGGCCGCGCGTCTGCTCTATGGCCAGTCGCTGGCCGAATCCGAGCTGACCGGCGGCGCGGCGATGGACGGCGAGACGGCGGTGGACGGCACGTTCACGTGGGTCGATTCGACTCTCGTGCCCAAGGGCCGGGAGAACGGAAGCGTCCTCTACGACGTGGCCTTTACGCCGGACGCTGAGAATTCCGCAATTTACGCGCCGGCGCAGATTTCGATACCGGTTTACACGCAGACTAAACTCAAGGTGAGCATCACCGCAGAGGATCGCGTGTATATGCCGGGCGACGTGTCCGCGACGGGCAGCTATCAGCTCTGCGACGCGGACGACGAGAGCATTGCCATTGACGGCGTTGTGCTCGCAGGCGGCGAATACGCCTTTGCCGACGAGAACGCCGGCGCGGACAAAACCGTCGTCTTCAGCGGCTATGCGCTTTCGGCGGAGGATTCGGCGGACTACGTGCTGGGCAATACCGCCGCATCGGCGCTGGCCGCGATCGCCAAAGCGGAGCCGACGGTGACGATCACTCAGGCTCCCGCGCTGACCTATCAGGATTCGCTGCGCGACCACAGCGTGGATGGACAGGGCGAATGGAACGGAACCATCGTCCCCGGCACGATGCAGTGGGTGTTCGACGCGGAGCATCCGGACACGGTGACGGCGGCGGGCGATGGCGAATACAAGCTGGAATTCGTGCCGGACGACACGGCCAACTACGTATCCGTTATCGTGACCCCCACGTTTACCGCAGGCAAGCGGGAGATCGCGAAGCCCGAAATCCCCGCGCAGACCTATGCCGGACGGCTGCTGCAGGCCGCGGTGGCGCAGTCCTCCCGCTACACGGTGACGGATGACAGCTATACCGACGCGGGAACGCATTATGTCACGCTCACGCTGACCGACGCGGACAATACCCGCTGGCCGGACGGCGACGCGGCGGCCACCACCGTGCCCTTCGTCATCAACAGGGCGCGCCTGACCCGGACGGGCACTCTGACGCTTGGAAACATCGCGTATGGTCAGAAATTCCTGACGGGCGTGACGCACACCAGCGCCATGGGCGAGGGCAAGGTGGCCAATGAAGCCATCATCGGCCCTGTGATGAAGATCGACGGCGGCGAAACAGTCGTGACGGGCAACTGGGAGTGGCTCGAGAAGAGCGGCGTGACGGACGTGTGGTGCAATGCGGGAACCTATGAGCTGACCGCGCGGTTCACGCCCACGTCGGTCTCCGCAGACAACTATGAGCCCTACGAGGAGACGTTCACCGTGACGGTGGAGAAATCCACGCCCACCGTCGCCGGCACGCTGACCTCCACGCTGAACCAGACCGACGGCACGGCCCGCCTGCCGCTGGCGCTTGCGAAGATCAACTCGAACTCGGCGGCGGCCAGGAATCCCAACGCGGCCTTTGCCGGCGCCAACGGCAATGTACAGGGCACATGGGCATGGGAAGACGAGAAGGTGATCCCGACGGAGTCGGGCAAAGCCTACAACGTCAAGTTCATTCCCAGCGACAGCCGGAACTACAACCAGGCGCTTTACTCGGCCACGGTTACGCTCACGCTGTTCGATTCCGTGTACGTCCAGTGCGGAACGGCCGACGGCACCACGGGCACGGGCTTCTCCACCGGAGCTTCGTACAGATACGTGAGCTACGGCAGCTACGAAATCGACAGCAGAAGCTCCGCGAACTTCAACATGGGCATTATGGGTTCGACGGCGTCGCTCGGCTCGAAGTATCTCCACTCCACCAACTCCAAATACAAGGGCTGCATGCCGCTGGGAGTCTTCGTCAATGGAGAATTTGCGATCAATGAGGGAGATGGTTTCACCAAGGTCATTTCCGGCACGCACTTCTTCTGCAACGGCGACTTCACGGCGCTGGGATTCCAGAATGAAGCAAACGGCGACTATTGCACCGTGGATGTGGCATGGACAAACGGTGCGCCGGAGACGCTCAATCTGATCTTCAATCTCAACAAGATGATTCCGCTCTCCAAGCTGACCTGCTACTATGTGGGCGGCCTGAGCACGGTGGCGGGCGACTATTCGAAGATGGGCTACAGGCTGACGGTCAATGGCAAGACCTATGACAAGGAACCGGGTTCGGATACGATCAACGTATCGAGCCTGAGGAACGCCGCTGCGATGGCTGCAGAGCCGACGCTTGAGCCGACCATTGAGCCGACGACCGAGCCGACCATTGAGCCGACAACCGAGCCGACGGCCGAGCCGACGGCCGAGCCGACGACCGAGCCGACAACCGAGCCGACAACCGAGCCGACGGCCGAGCCGACTGCAGAGCTGACCACCGAGCCGACTGCCGAGGCGACGACCGAGCCGACTCCGAAAACGACGACGGAATCAACGACGGAACCGACCGCCGAATCGACTGCCGCAGTGACGGCCGCGCCGGTCGTCGAACCGACTTCTTCGCAGGACGCACCGCCTGCTCCGGCTGAAGAAGGCGATTCTGAAGGCGAATGAATCTTTCTCTGAGGAGAGTCGGGAGCGCGCTGGCGCTCCTGATTCTCCTTCTTCTGCCGCGCGCGCAGGCCGAAACGCCGACCGTCCGCATTGCCGTGCTGGATTCGGGCAGCAATTCCCCGAATGCCGTCGGCGTGAACGTGCTGGACGATTCCTCGGATCTGACCGATGCGGTGGGCCACGGCACAAAGCTGGACGGCATCCTCGCAGAGCTTGTCCCGGAGGCGGAACGGGTTACGATCAAGTGCTTCGGGGATCGCCTGAATGCGGACGGCGCAATCCTTGCCAAAGGGCTTCGGGCGGCGGTGAACGACTGGAACGCGGATATTGTGGTGATGAGCTTCGCCTCGCCGGCGGAAGACGAGAACCTGCATGCCGCCGTTCGCGAGGCCGCCGAAAAGGGCGTGCTGCTGCTGGCCTCGGCGGGAAATCTCAGCATGGAAACGGGACTGGGCTGCGCGGTCTATCCCGCGTCGTGGGACGAGGTGATCGGAATCGGCGGTGCTGACGTGAGCGAGGACGGCGAGGTCGCGTCCAGCCTGTGGTATCTGCGCGGAGAGGCGGTGGCCTTCTGCGCCGACGCCGACGGCGGCGACGAGAAGGGCGCGTCTTTCGCCGTTCCCCGCGCGGCGGCGCTCTGCGCCCGCCTGCTGCTGGAGGGCGCAGAACCTGCGGAGGTCGTGCCGCGGCTTCAGCAGATGGCGCGGGATCTGGGCGCGCCGGGCTATGACACGACCTATGGATGGGGCTATCTGGAGGTTTTCCCGGAAGGACAATAAAAACAGACGGACTGCAGGCTCAATCCGATCGAGCCTGCAGTCCGTCTGTTCAGAAGCACTTTCCTGCACAAGGACGCACCCCGAGGATTTCCCGGGGGTGCGTCCAAAGGCCTTAAGGCAGCGCCGCACAATTCGGCGGCGCGTCTGGCGCTGTCTTTTCCGCCCGCTGCGGCCTTCCCTTAAATTCTCTTTTCGATCTCGCGGTTGATGCGCTCGCGCAAACCGAGCACCCACGCGTCCTCGTGGGGATAGCTGGCAAAGCGGATGGGCGGGACGTCCTCGTCGATGAGCCGGAGCACCGTCTCGCGGTCGGACAGGCTTTCGAGGAGCTGCATGGCGCGCAGATCCTGAAGCGCCTGATCCACCAGCATCAGACGCATGGACTCCACCGGCTGGCCGCCCGGGCTGGGATAGACCTGATAGGCGTCGCCCGCGGGGGTGAAGCCATCGCAGTCGGTGTCCAGCCAGGGGTTGATGGGGTAGTCGGAGCCCTGAGAATAGTAGAAATTGAAGCCCCACTGGAGGAAGCCCTCGATTTCAAACTTGTACAGCTGCGCGCCCAGCACCCGGGTGCGCGCGCCGGGCATGGCGAAGAACAGATTGGACACGTCCTTGCCCTGGCCGATGCAGTAGTACGTCCACAGACCGGGCACCCTGCGCTCGAGGAAGGGCTCGATGTGGTTGGTGGCGGGCACGGGATGCTCCACCGCGCCGGAATCATAGAACGAAGCGTCGCTCAGCGCGTCGATGATCTTGTAGCCCTTGAGAATGGGGCCGACCACGGCCTTGGCGGCCAGATAGCCCTCCAGATGCTCCCTGGACGGCTCGTCGGAGATGTGGAAGATGCATTTGTCATCCACGCCCAGTGCCTTCATTTCGGCGAGCACCGCCGGCAGATACGCGCGCACGAAGCCGGTGTACTCCTCGCCCAGCGCCTCCGTGTCCCAGCCGAACAGCCGCTCGAAGCCGTGCTCGGTGGTCAGGCAGATCTGCGGGGCGTATTTCGCGCCCCACTGGGAGAACAGATGGGCGATTTCGTAGTATTCCACGCCGCAGCGTTTGCACATGTCCACCCAGCGGCGCAGCCGGTCGAAGCCGAAGCGATAGCCGCCGTTCTCGCGATACACGTCCACCAGCTGCACCGTGGGGCGATAGCTGCCCACGCGGGTGTCCAGCGGCGGGGTGTGGATGGGCGTGAGGATGGTGTTGATGCCGTGGCGCACGGCGCAGCGCACGAAGTTCTCGGTGATGCGCCAGTATTCCTCAGAGAAGATCTCCACGCCGTAATAGGTGGCCAGACAGTCGGAATGGAACCACTTGGTGTGAATCAGCGTCTGCTTAGGCAGGAAGGCGTTCAGCACGCGCAGCGAGACCTCGGCTTCGCCCACGACCTGCTCCGTCGCCTCGTCGATCAGCCGCAGCGCGGCGGGATATTCGCCCGCATCCATGCCGTCGGGCTCGAAGTCGATCCACAGAGACTCCCAGCTGGTCGGGAAAGCGCGGATGCCGTGGGGCGGAATCTCGGTCAGCGCGTCGGGATACAGCCCCGGACGGCCGAGGCGCAGATAGTTGTCGTCCACATTGGGCATCTGGGGAAAGCGCACCGGCAGATACTTCACGCGCCGCGCATGGATGCGCGCCTCCGCGGGGGAGTCGATCTCCAGACGGAGATAGGGCTTGTCCGGGTTGAGCGGCTCGGCGCTGCGGAAGGCGAGCTGGAACGAGATCACCTCGTTGCGCAGGCCGGAGAACCGGGGCGTGCAGGGCTGGGGCGCGAAATCGGGAAACACCTTGGCCACGGGGGAGAGAACGCGTACCTCGAGCATGGGGAAGCCTCCTTAAATAAGTATGTTCTTCTGGAAGAACGAATTTCATCTTAAAAAAATCGGAACCCGCATGCGAGCTCCGAAAAGATATCCCATGAGTGCCGTCTGCCTACGCTTTTTCACCCGCCGCTCTGGCAGGGCGGAGACCTGCGACGACTTTCTGCCTTCCCCTGGCGATCCGAAGATCGGGGGCCTGACATCCGCCAGTCGACCCGGAATCCTTTTATGAATCTGTGGGTAAAAGCTTCGGCTAACGCACACCCCAGGACAATCAAACCCTTGAACAGCTTTTATTATAGACGAGAAGCGGCGCGTTGTCAATGGGGGCGGAAAAATTTCTTGCCGTCATTTGGCCGCACTGAAAAATTCGACGCGGTGAATCTCCGGGCGCACGCCGACGCGCAGCGGGATGCGGCTGGAGCCGACGCCCTTGCTCACCATCACGCGGCACGGGCCGAAGTCCGCCTCGCCGCTGACGAGCAGCGGGGGAAAATTGCGCGCGCCGAAGCGCTCGAAGCCCACGGCGTAGGGCGTGAGGCCGAAGAGATTGAACTGACCGCCGTGGGTGTGGCCGCTGAGCATCAGGTCGGGCTTCGCGGCGAGCATGGTTTTTAATGGATAATGGCTCAGCAGAATGCGATAGTCCGCGTCCTCGTGGAAGATTTTCTCCGGCGAGGGCCGGCCGTAGCGCGGCTCGTCCGCGCCGCCGACGGCCAGACGCGCGCCGCTTCGCAGGCAGAGCGCGCTTTCGTTGACCAGCAGCTGGGCGTTAATTTCCCTCAGCGCCGCGCGAAGGCCGTCCATGGAGCCGAAGGCCTCGACGTCGTTGTTGCCCGGCACGGCGAAGACGCCCATGGGCGCGCGCAGATTGCGCAGCGCGTAGAGGAGCCGAAGCGCCTGCCTGCGCGTGTCGGCCAGATCGCCGCCCAGCAGCACCAGATCTGCGCGCTGATCGATTAAGCACTGCGCCAGCTTCCGCGCGTCCATGGACGGGCGCAGGTGAAAGTCCGAGGCGAACAGCGCGACCATGCCGTCCAGTCCGGCGGGCGCGCCGTAAATCCGGGAGACGGACGCGAAGGGCTCGGAAAAGGCCGCGCCGGAAATCCAGTGATCGGCCTTTGGAAAGAAGCGGCTCATAGCGTGATGGACCAGAGCTTTTCGTCGCCCACGGACACCGCCGTCGCGCCGGACTGGAGCGCCAGCGCGATTTCCCGCGGCTCGCTGACCAGTCCGCCGGCGATGACCGGCTTGTCCAGCACCTCGCAGAGCTGGCGGATGGCCTTGGGCGCGATGCCCGGCAGCACCTCGGCCATGTCCGGCGGCGTGTTGCGCAGCATGCGCTTGCCGTGCTCGAAGGACGTGGAGTCCATCAGAAACAGGCGCTGGATGGTGATCGCGCCCAGCTCCGACGCGGCTTTCAGCAGCGCGGGGCGCGTGGAGATCAGCCCGTCGGCGTGCAGCGTCTCCATGCACCAGCGCACGGCGGCCTCGTCCCGGCCCAGTCCCTCGGCCAGATCGAGATGGACGAAGGCACGCTTGCCGCAATCGCGGGCGGTCTGAATCATCTCCGGCAGCGTCAGAATGGAGCCGCCCAGCAGAAAGATGGCGGCGGCGGGCGTGTCGGATGCGCGCCGCACGGCCTCCAGCGTCCGCGCGGCGGGAATGACGGGGTGCTTCTGGAGCTGCTTGAGCAATTCCTGCAAAAACGCTCCCTCCTTTAATGGATGCGGATTTGGGCTCAGTTCTGACCGGCGTGCTGCCGGACGAATTCGCGATAGTACTTCAGCTGCTCGGGCAGTGTTTCGAAGGGCTTCAGATCGTAAGGGCAGCGCTTGGCGCACTGGCCGCAGTGGACGCAGCCCTCGATCTTCTCCATTTCCTCCTGCCAGTGGGGCGTGACGTAGTCCTGCCAGACTGCGCGGCCCAGCAGCTGCTTCATGCGGTTGGCCTGGGGAATCTGAATGCCCGCGGGGCAGGGCAGGCAGTAGCCGCAGCTGCGGCAGAACGCGCCCACCAGCTCCGCGCGATCCTTTTCGATGACCGCCTGAATTTCCGGGTCGTTCTTCGGCGGATTCTCGGACAGCTTCAGAAGCTGCTCCAGCTCCCACATGTGCTGAAAGCCCCAGATGGGCAGCACGTTTTCGAACTCGGACAGATAGACGAAGGGCGCGCGCGCGTCGGTCACCAGTCCGCCGGAGAGGGCCTTCATGGCCACGAAGCCCACGCCGCGCTCCGCGCAGCGCCGAACCAGCCTGACCTCCCGATTGGTGGCCAGATGGTTGAAGGGATACTGCAGCGTGTCGTATAGCCCGGACTCCACAGCCTGCTCGGCGCGGTCGATGGAGTGCTGGGTGATGCCGATGAAGCGAATCTTGCCCTGAGCGCGGGCCTGCACGGCCGCGTCGTAGAGACCGTCCTCGCCGCCGGGCACGGGCACGAAGCCGGGGTTGTGGAACTGATACACGTCGATGGTCTCGGTGCGCAGCATCGTCAGGCTCGTCTCCAGATCCTTCCAGAAGCCCTCGGCGTTCTTGGCGTGGGTCTTGGTGGCGACGGCGTATTCGCCGCGGCGGCGGCTCAGCGCGCGGCCGATCTTTTCCTCGCTGTCGGTGTAGGCGCGGGCGGTGTCGATGTAGCGAATGCCCGCGTCCACGGCGCGGTTCAGCAGCGCGGCGGCCTCGTCGAAGCTCACGCGCTGAATGGGCAGCGCGCCGAAGCCGGTTCGGGAAAGGGACAGCCCGGTCTTTCCGAGAAGCATCTTTTGCATGTGGATAACCTCCTTACAGGCGAATGGCGCGCCGCCGACGCGGCGGGAACGAAGCTCGTTCAGTCGCGGAAGGGATCGCTGGGCACCAGCAGCGCCGCGCCGATCATGCCGGCGTTGTCGCCCAGCTCGGCGGGGATGAACTGCGCCGGGTATTTCTGATCCATCAGCGAATAGTGGCGGTAGGAGGCGACGATGCGGTCGATGAACCGCTTGCCCAGCTTGGTCACGCCGCCGCCGTAGACGAAGACGTTGATGTCGAAGATCTGATTGAGCGAATGGAACATGCGGCCCAGGTATTCCGCGCCGCGGTTGACCACCTCCAGCGCCAGCGAATCGCCGGTGTTCAGCGCCTTGCCCACGGCCATCATGTCGATGTTGGACATGGTGCCCGCGTGCTCGAGGATGCGGCTGTCCACGCCCTCCTTGATGCGGTCGGTGACATAGCGCGCCATGTGCACGCCCGAGGAGATGGACTGCACGCAGCCCGTCACGCCGCAGGAGCAGGGATAGCCGGTGGAATCGGAGATGAACATGTGGCCGATCTCGCCCGCCATGCCGTGCATGCCGCGGTAGAGCTTTCCATTGATAATCAGCGCGCCGCCGATGCCGGTGGCGATGGTGGCGTAGATCATGTCGTCGTGGCCGCGGCCTGCGCCCAGCTCGTGCTCGGCCAGCGCGGCGGCGTTGGCGCCGTTGTCCAGCCAGATGGGCAGATCCAGCCGCTCGGCCAGCATGTCGCGCACCGGCTGGTCGTTCAGCGAGATGATGTTGCTGGTCTCCACCACCACGCCGGTTTTGAAATCAATATAGGAAGGAAAGGCCGCGCCCACACCGCGGACGTCCGACATGGACAGCCCGGCCACGTCCACCAGCTGGCGCACCTGCGCCGCGAGGTGATCCATCAGCTGGTCGGCCTCCAGCTCCTTGTCCGTCAGCGATTGAAGGCTCTGCACAGGCTCCCTGCTGCCGTCGAACAGGCCGACGTTGATGTTGGTTCCGCCCACGTCGATGCCGATTGCGTATTTTTTCATAAACCACCAGACCTCCCGCCGTGAAGCAATTCAGAATTTGCGCATAGAATATATCATTATTATTATAACTGGAATCGTCCAAAACATCAACCATAACATGGCCCGCGGCGGCGAAAAACTTGTTTCGATGGACTGATTTCCGCGGGTAAGGAAAAATGTTGGTAAAGCGCGAACAAAAACACCTTTTTGGGTGTCCAATAGGTGTAAGATTGCGGATGAAATCAATTCTTCGAAAAACGCGAAGAGAGGAAGGAAATTCAAATGAAAAGAGTATTGACCGTGGCGATCGTGCTTGGACTGCTGCTCCAGCCGGCCATGGGACTGGCCGCGGAAGCGCCCGCCGCCGAGACGGTGGTGGAGCAGCCCGTCGCCCCGGAGACGCAGCCCAGCGAAGCCCCCGTGGAGACGCAGACTCCCGCGCAGGAGCCGTCGACGGAGCCGAGCACTGAGCCGTCGGACGAGCCGAGCAGCGAGCCGTCGACGGAGCCGAGTACCGAGCCATCGGCGGAACCGAGCACTGAGCCGTCGAGTGAACCCAGCACTGAACCCAGCGCCGAGCCTTCGACGGAGCCGAGCGCCGAACCCAGCGTCAATCCGACGGACGCGCCGTCGACCGAACCCGGCGCCAATCCCACGGAAGCGCCCACCGCCGCGCCGCTGCCCGAGGGGCTGACCCTTGTGGAGACGGACGCGCAGATCCCCGCGGAGGCCGAGGCGTGGATGGCCTGCGAACAGGGCGTGATCTATGGCAAGCTCGCCGACGTGATCGCTTACGCTCCGGAAAACACGGAAGTTTTCCTGCGGCTGCCGGACGTGATGAAGGTGGAGAAGGCTCCGCTGAAGCGGCTGTCCCAGCTCATCTTCAAGGCCGACGAGAAGCTGTTTGTGGACGGCAAGTATCGCGTGGCGGCCTATGGTCAGGATCCCGCGCTGAGCGAGGAAGCACCCGTGGAGCTGGACTGGAAGGAATTTGAACAGGCTCAGGACGACGCGGCTGCCGACCTGTGGCTTCAGGTGCTGAAGGTTCCCGACGAGCCGCAGCCCACCGAGCAGCCCGAGGACGTGCAGCTGACCGTGGACATGGGCAATTTTCGCCCCGGCGAGTGGAACACTCAGAAGCCGGAGTTTACGCTGTCGGGCATTCCCGAGGGAAAGAACTGGTCTTACGCCGTGGTGATCTACGACGAGCGCATCTTCGTGCTGTCCGAGAACACCTACGTTCCCGAGGCCGAGGGCGTGTACACCGTGCGCTTCGCCATTCTCAACGAGGAGGGCGACATCGTGGCTGCCTCCGAGCGCTATACCGTGCAGATCGACACCGCCGCGCCCGAGGTGACGGCGATGGCGGATGAGTCGGCGAGCTACACGCTGCGCATCGACGCGGCGGACGCGGTCTCCGGTGTGCAGACGCTCTCGCTGGACGGCGGCAGCACGTGGATCGACTGGGACGGCTCGGAGAGCTACGTCTACACGGTTTCCAAGAAGACGACGCTGGGCGAGGGCATGGTTCAGGTGCGCGACGCGGCCGGCAACGTCTGGGTTTCCACCGAGGCCTATACGCTGGACAAGATATCCAGCGGCGGCGGTGGAGGCGGCGGCGGTGGCGGCGGAGACGGAACCCCCGCCAAGCAGCATGCCAAGAACGATCAGGAGACGCCCAAGGATGAGCGCTACAACGCGCTGGAGCTGCTGCTTTCCGACGAGCCGATGCAGGCGCTGACCATCGACGGAAAGGAACTCGGCCTTACGCTGGAGCTGGCCAACGCCGAGGGTATGGAGATTCCCGCCGACCACGCGGCGCGGTTCACCGCCGATCTGGAGGCGTGGGCGAGGGAGGAAAGCGGCGACGCGGCCGCGGCCTCCGATAAGATGGCGCGCCCGGACACGCTGGTGCTCACCGCCGTGGAGGAGGAAAATCTGGGCGACCGCTTCGAGTATCGCTGGAAGCTCAACGGCGAGGTGCTCCGCCTGCTGGAGAACAGCGGTGTGAAGCAGCTGGCGCTGAAGGTGCGCGGCGACATGGCCGTGCTCCCCACCGAGGGATTCACCGGCGGCACGAAGTACACCGAGCTGAAGATGCTGGGCACGGCCAACAAGAAGTTTGAGTACACTGTGGCCATGACCTTCAATCTCGATCCCGACAGCATTCCGGCGCTGTCCGAGTTCGACCGCTCCGCCAGCTGCGATCTGGCCATTCAGGTGCAGGTTGAGGAGGAGAAATACGTGCTCACCGCCGAACAGAAGGGCGAAATGTACTACTATCATGTGCTCCTCGGGCCGTCCGAGCTGATGCTCGCGCCCTATGCGAGCTACTTTGCCGAAGAGGACGCCGCCCCGGGCGCGCGCTGAGGATCGGAGGAATGAATGTGAAGAAACTGGGAAGAGGAATGCTGGCGCTGGTTCTGGCGCTGACCCTGACCTCCGCCGGGGCGCTGGCCGAGCTTTCCTTTAATGGAAAGGTCGTCGCGTCCGAGACCGCGGCGGTGCTGGCCCCCTTCGGCGGGCTGGTGGACAAGGTGGATCTGCGAGTGGGCGATCCCGTGGCCGTGGGAGACCCGGTGGCGACCATCGCCACCACCAAGGTCTACGCCTCGGCGGACGGCACCGTCAGCGGCGTGTTCGCCAAAGAGGGCGACACGGTGGAGGGCGTGGAGGCGCGCTACGGCGCGGATCTCTACATCGAGCCGACCAACCGCTACATGATTTCCGCCACCACCGAGAAGGCATACAACAGCAGCTCGACCAAGTACATCCACATCGGCGAAGAGGTGTATCTGTCCTGCACCAAGGACGGCTCCCACACGGGAACCGCTGTGGTGACCGCCGTGTCCGACGTGGACGAGTCCGGCAACACGCCCTACAAGCTGGAGGTCATCGGCGGCGAGTTCTACATGGGCGAGACCGTGGGCATCTTCCGCAGCACGGATTACGACAACAACAGCCGCATCGGCCGCGGCACCGTTCAGCAGAACGCCGCCATCGCCGTGAAGGGCTCGGGCAGCGTGTTGAAGATGCACGTTCAGGTGGGCGACACGGTGGAGCGCGGCGAGCTGCTGTTCGAAACCGTCGAGGGCCCGCTGGACGGCCTGTATGCCATGGACAACGCCATCGTCTCCAATGTGGCCGGCGTGGTGGCCAGCGTGGACGTCACACCCGGCTCCGCGGCGGCCAAGGGCGCGAAGCTCATCACCGTCTATCCCGAGGGCTCGTTCCAGATCGAAATGCTGGTCTCCGAGCTGGATCTGCGCGATCTGCGCGAGGGCGACAAGGTATCCATCGAGTTCGACTGGGACACGGAGGGCACTCAGCGCGCCGAGGGCGTCGTCGAGTCTATCTCCCACGTGAACGCCGGCGCGGGCGGCGACGGCGCGTCCTCCTCGTCCTCCTCGGCGATGGCGCAATACAGCGCCTACATCAACTTTGACGCGAGCGCGACCCCCGACGTGCGTCTGGGCATGTCGGTCATCGTCTACACCGCTGACGGCGCGGCCGCAGAGGGCCCGTTCAGCGACTGAGAGTTTTCCATTTGAACCGAAGCGACAAGGGAGGGAAAGAAAATGAAGAAGCTGATTTCACTGCTGCTCTGCATGGTGCTGCTGGCCGCCGTTCCGGCGCTGGCGGCGCAGGGCGATCTGATCATCACCCGGTCCGACGACGGACAGGGCGTTCTGGGTGAGGGCATCCGCAGCTCCTGCGGCATGGGCGATTCGCTGTACATGATTCTGGAGGATGGCAAGACGCTGGTGGCGCAGAAGGCGGGCGAGTCGGAGCCGAAGTCCTATGCGATTCAGATCGGCCCGGATACGGAGAACCCCATGAACGGCTACACCAACTATCTGCTGCTCAACGGCGGCGACGCGCTGCTGGCGCTGCGCATGGACTACGACTACAGCGGCGATACCACCGCCATGCAGAGCGCCATGTACAAGATCACCTTCGACGGCGAATCGGCCTCGGCCGAGGAGCTGTATCCCATCGACTGGAGCACAGTGATGGACAACCCCGGCGACGTCTATCTGGACACTTACGCCTCCACCGGCGCGTGGATGGTGCTGCGCACCTACGGCGACAACGGAACGTCTCTCTTCAGGCGCATGAATCTGGCCGACGGCACGGCGCAGGACTGCGCGCTGGGCGATTTGCAGAGCACCGTGCTGAGCGTCACGTCCTACACCGAGGGCCGCGTGCTGATTACCGCCTACACCGACGAGCAGCGCAACCGCATCGCCTTCATCGCCTACGATCCCGCCGCGGACGCGGCGCAGACGCTGTGCGAGGCCGACGTGGAGCAGTATGTCAGCTATGCGGGCATTGCCACCGACATGGACAGCGGCAAGACCTATTTCACCCGCGCGGGCGAAATCTTCGAGATTGATCCCGCCACGGGAACCGTGGGCGAGAGCGTGAGCGACATGCCGCTGGACTACACCGATTCTCCCGCGTCCATCCTCACCGGCGGCTTCTACGCCTGCTCCCAGTACAGCACCTACGTGCTGCGCAATGTCAACGCGGCGGGGGAGCGCGGAACGCGGCTGAAGGTGTACGACAACTCCTATGCCGACACCGTGACCGACGCGTTCTATCAGTTCTCCAACGAACACGGCGAGGTTTCCGCCGTGCTCTCCCGGGATTACAACGACGCGAGCTCCCTCGTGGACGACATGATGAACCGCTCCGCCGACGTGGACGTTTACATTATGCAGACCTCCACCTCGGACTTTGAGGCGGTGCGCACTCGCGGCTACATCGCCGACGTCGGCGGCAGCGAGACCATTGACCAGCTGAGCGGCCGCCTGTACGACGCCATTCGCGAGCAGCTCAGCGTGAACGGCAAGCTGGCCATGCTGCCGGTGGACGAGACCTTCTGGCTGCCCTATGTCAACGCCGCGGCGCTGGAAAAGCTGGGTCTGACCGCCGCCGACGTGCCCGCCAACTGGTCGGACATGCTGGACTTCATCGCGAACCTTGCGGACAGGCTGCCCGCGGACGGCTCGGTGCGCCTGCTGGATCCCTACACGACGGACACCGGCGCGCGCTGGAGCCTGTTCTCCATGATCTTCCAGTGCTATCAGCAGACGCTGAACGCGGATCCCAACGCTGTCTCCGCGCAGGAGATGATCGAGATTCTGCGCAAGCTGGAGCAGATCGACTTCGCGGCGCTGGGTCAGCCCACCGACGAGGACGTTCAGCGCGACGACTATACCCCCGATTACAATGACAACGAGTGCCTCCTTCAGCTGAACATGGGCATGTCTCTGCGGGGCATCACGAAGAATCAGCTGCCGCTGGTCATGGCGCTGACGCCGAACACGCCCCGCTATCTGAACGTCGACGGCACGGTGGCGTTCATCAATCCCTTCTCCGAGCATCAGGATCTGGCGCTGGAGTTCATGGAGACGCTGGCGCAGAACATGGACGACGCGAAGCTGGCGACCTACTGTCAGGACGTGACCGAGCCGGTGGAGAATCCCAACTACGAGCAGGGCCTCGCCTCCGCGAAGGACTGGGTTGATCAGTGCAAGAAGCAGCTGGAAAACTGCGAGGAGGTCGACCGTCAGAGCTACGAGGAGCAGCTGGCCAACGCGCAGCAGAATCTGGACAGCTACGAGGCGGATAACTTCTACTCGATTTCTCAGGACGATCTGAACTGGATCCATGAAAACGCACAGTACTTCGTGTACAGCTGCCCCAACTGGCTCTACGACAGCGGCGACGACGGCAGCAGCGGCGACGCATACGATCTGGTGCAGCAGTATGTCGACGGCAAAATCACCGCGGACAAGCTGATGCAGGAGGTCGACCGCAAGGTGCGCATGCGCATGATGGAGGGCTATTGATCCCGCGGAAAACCTGATCTGAATTCAAGTTTGCCGCGCCGCCAAAGGGAAGGGGTTCGCCGCGGCGGCGCGGCAATGCTCATGAGGAGGTAGAAATATGAAGAAGGTTCTGGCGCTTCTGACCATGCTGGCGCTTCTGCTGGCGCCCATGGCCGCGCTGGCCGCCGAGGGTGACGCGGCCATCGCGCGCGGCGAAGAGTACAGCGTGATGAGCGCGGTGCCCATGGGCGACACGCTGGTGCTGGTGAGCTACGACAAGCTGTATACCTATCACATCGGCGACACGGACGTGAAGGCCTACGATCTTCAGAACGCCGTGCCGATGGACGTGGAGTCGTCCTTTCTGAGCTCCAACGGAATCTATTACGCCGACGACAGCGGCCTGCACGTGCTCACGGCGATCATTGAAAATGACGGCGAGCACAGCACCATCCAAAGCGGCTGCATCTGCGACGTGAACTTTAACGACGACGGCACGGCGACGCAGACCCTCGCCCGGGAGGTGGAGTGGCCCGAGGAGATGACCGAGGAGAGCGGCGCCGATACCTACATGAACGTGCTGCAGAACGCCGTGTACTCCGGCGGCGCGCTCTACGGCAGCCTTTATGGAGGGAGCGGCGACGAGATGTGGGCGCTGGATCTGGAGACCATGAAGATGCAGCGCATTGAGATCGGCGGCGACGGCTACGGCATGTTCAGCGCCTATCCCGACGGCCGCGTGTTCATCGCCTACAATAATTACGGCGTGAGCGGCATACAGCTGCTGACCTATTCCGTCACTGACGGCTCGGCGCAGAAGCTGGGCGAGGTGGACAGCAGTCTGAATGCCCAGGGCTACGCCGCGGACGCGGAGACCGGCGAAATCTACGCGGTGTCCAACGGCGAAATCTGCCCGCTGGTTCTGGACGGCGGCAAGGCGGCCGTGGGCGAGGGCGTGAACGACATGCCCATCGACGTGTACAGCAATCAGCCGGGCATGATCTGGCAGGGCCAGTACTACGTCTATTGCAGCTATCAGGCCACGGTGATCCGCAATCTCCATCCCACGACCCAGGCCGACGTGCGGCTGAAGGTGGTGGACAGCAGCTGGCTGGACGCGACCACCGACGCGAACTTCGCCTACACCAACGCCCATGGCAACACGTCCATCAGCGTCAGCCACGACTACAACGAGATGGCCAAAGTGGTGGAGAACATGATGAACCGCGCGCCGGACGTGGACGTGTACATCGTGGACATGGGCTATTCCTCCTACAACGCGCTGAAGGAGCGCGGCTTCATGGCCGAGCTGGACGGCAGCGAAAAGCTGACGCAGCGCGTGGCCAAAATGTATCCCGCGATTCAGGAGAGCGTTCAGCGCGACGGCCGTCTGGTGGCTCTGCCGGTGGACTTAAGCGCCAGCTGCCTCGGCGTGAACGAAAAGGCGCTGGAGAAGCTGGGGCTGACGCTGGAGGACGTGCCCGCCAACTGGTCGGATTTTCTGGACTTCCTGATCAACGATCTGCCCGGGCGCTGGCCCTCGGACGGCAGCGTGACGTTCACTTACGACGGAATGGACGTGGAGAACGTCCGCTGGCAGCTGTTCTACATGATCTTTGAGGACTATCAGAACTATGTCAACGCCACCATGGACGTGCCCAGCTACAACACCGAGCTGCTCCGCTCGCTGATGGACAAGCTGGACAGGGTCGACTTCCAGGCGCTGGGTCTGGAGGAGGCCTCCGACGACGAAAGCGTCGGGGGATTCTCCTTCGGCGGGGACGACGGCGGCACGCAGCTGTTCGAGATGGGCGTCAACGCGAACCTCGGCCCCTATTACACCAGCTCCACGCCCGTCCTCATGTCCATGGACGCGGGCACGGAGCCGGTCTTCGCGGTCAGGCTGTCCGTGGCGTTCGTCAATCCCTTCTCCGAGCACGCGGACGAAGCCATCGCCTTTTTGGAGACGCTGGCGGACTGCGTGGACGAGAGCGTCTGGTACAACTTCGATCCCGACCTGAACGAGCCGATCGCGAACCGCTATGGAGAGGAAAACCTCAAGAACGCTCAGGAATACCTCGCCAACGCGCAGAAGCGGTACGACGAGGCGGCCGACGCGGACAAGCAGATGCTCGAGGAGGATCTGAAGAGCGCGCAGCGCTGGGTGGAGCAGGCCGAGGAGGACAGGTGGCAGGTCTCCCAGGCGAAGATCGACTGGTATCGCGCCGCGGCGGAGCATCTCGCCGTGGCTCAGGGCAACTGGCTGTATCAGGATTCCAGCGGCGAGGCCTCGGAGCTGATGCAGCAGTATCTGAACCATCAGATCGACGCCGGCAAGTTTCTCGAGGGCGTGGACAAAAAGGTGCGCATGATGCAGATGGAGGGCTACTGAGCCTTCCGGGCCAAATCTGGCGGCGCGCGCGGAGAAAGCCGCGCGCGTCCGCCGCGATAGGGAGGGTTCCCGTTGTTCCACAAAAAGAAGTCGGTCTGGCTGTTTCTCGCGCCCGGACTGGCGGGACTGATGCTGTTTTACGTCATCCCCTTCGTCGGGGGCGTATGGTACAGCCTGACGGACGGCAGCTATAAGAATTCCTTCGTCGGGCTGACCAACTATGTCAATATCTGGAAAAACCCCATGTTTCTGCTGGGCCTGAAGAACACCATGATCCTCTCGCTGATCTGCGCGCCGCTGGTGTGGGTGCTGTCCTTCGTCATCGCGGCGCTGCTGAACCGGCTGCGCCCCAACGGCGCGTTCTTCCGAAACAGCATTCTGCTTCCGTATCTGATGCCCTCGTCGGCCATGCTGCTGATCTGGCTTTTGCTGTTCGATTACGGCGGCGTGGTCAACCGCATGCTCAGCGGGCTGGGTCTTGCGCGGGTCATCTGGCTGCAGGGCGCGGAGCTGCGCGTGCCCATCATCCTGCTTTTCGTATGGAAGAATCTGGGCTTCGCCGTGGTCATCTTCATGGCGGCGCTGCAGGCCATCCCCGAGCCGCTGTATGAATACGCGCGGCTGGAGGGCGCGGGCTTCTGGCGGCAGACCTTCGGCATCACGCTGCCGATGATCGTGCCCTCCGCGTTCCTCATCATCATTCTGGAGTGGATCAACGCCTTCAAGATTTTCAAGGAGGTCTATTTCATCGGCGGCGCGTATCCCGACGAGGCCGTCTACACGCTTCAGAATTACATGAACAATATGTATGGAAAGCTCAACTATCAGAACGTCACGACGGCGGCGTACAGCTTTGCGCTGATCGTCTTTGCGCTCTTCGGCGCGCTGTTCCTGCTTCAGCGCGCGCTGCAGCGCAAGTTCAGCTAAGGAGGCCGCCCGATGAAAACGCAGAAAAAAACCCTTCGGGAGCGGCGCGTGGGCACGCGCACGCTGCTGATGCTGCTGGCGGTGCTGATGCTGATTCCCATCGTGGTGACGATGCTGTATTCGTTCTTCTCCCCGACGGAGATCAAGGCCTACATGCAGACCCGCGGCAGCTACGACGAGTCCGCGTGGATGGACGTGAAGCTCTCGCCGCGGATGTTCTCCCTGAGCCAGTATTATGAAATCCTGATTCGCGACACGTCCATCCTGCGCATGTTCGTCAACTCCGTGTTCTACACGGTGATGATCCTGTTGGGACAGGCGGTCGTCGTTCCCATGCTGGCCTACGCGCTGAGCCGCTTTGAATTCCGCGGCCGGGACGCGATCTTCTTCGGCATCCTGATGCTGATGCTGCTGCCCTTTCAGGTGACGATGGTGCCCAATGTGCTGACGCTGAGACAGATGGGCCTGCTGAACACGGTGTGGGCGGTGATTCTGCCCATGTGGTTTTCGCCGTTTTACGTGTTCCTGCTGCGCCAGTTCATGGTGGGCCTGCCCAACGAGCTGCTGGAGGCCGCCCAGATGGACGGCGCGGGCACGATTCGCGGCTATATCCACATCGTGCTGCCCGTGTGCCGCCCGGTGATCGGCGCGGCGGTGGCGCTGTCCTTCGCGGATTGCTGGAATCTGGTGGAGCAGCCCATGACCTATCTGAGCCAGCAGACCGAGCTTCAGCCGCTGTCGGTGATGTTCAACCAGCTGGTCAGCCAGAGCACGGGCATCGAGTTCGCCGGCGCGGCGATCTACATTCTCCCCGCGCTGTTCGTCTACCTGTATTTCCTGAAGGATATTCTGACCGGCATCCAACTGACGGAGCTGAAATAGGAGTGAGCACGATGAATCTGAAGAAATTTGCGGTTCGCGGACTGGTGGTGCTGGCGATCTTCGTGGCGCTGTGCATGTTCTTCTCCGGAACCATCAAGACCATTACCACGGCCAAGGTCAAGATCACTCAGGGCAAGACCGGTCGGCTGGAGGAAAAGACCGAGCTGACGGGCAAGCTGGTCTTTCCGGAGACGGAGGCCATCGGCTTCGAGCTGGGCGAGGGCCAGACGCTGAAGATCACCAAGGTCAATTTCCGCCCGGGCTACACCGTCAAGGAGGGCGACGTGGTGGTGGAGGCCGGCGTGGCCGACTACGACGCGACCATGAAGCAGTATCAGAACAGCTACGACGAGGCGCTGGACGCGCTTTTGCAGCTGGAGAGCAAGAACGGCAGCATCCGCCTGCGCAAGTCGGACGAAATCTACGCCGCCGCGTACTTTGCGCTGCGCGACGCGAAGAAGGAAACCGTGGCGGCGAAGATCGCCATGGAGACGCTGCTCAACCGCGAGAAGCTGACGCTGCCTGACGAGGGCACTCCCGAGGGCGCGAGCGAGGATCTGATCGCCGCCATCGAGGACTACCGCGCCAGGGCTCAGGCCGAGCAGACGGCCACCGAGCAGATGAACGCCGCCGAGCGCTACATGCCCGACGACGCGGTGTGGACGTACATCAGCTCCAAGCGCGGCTATCAGGACGCCATGTCCGAGGCCGAGCGCAAGATGCAGGCGCTGGGCGAGCTCAGCGGCAGCGTGCAGGCCATCACCGCGCCCCGGGACGGCTACATCGCCGAGGTGCTGGTCAAGGAGGGCGACACCTACGACGGCTCCGGCGCGCTGTTCAGCGTCAACAAGGAGGGTGCGTCGCCGGTGCTGCGCGCCGATCTGACGGGCGTGGAGAAGAACGTGGCCGAGGGCATGACCGTCACCGTCTCCTCCGACCGCTACGGCTCTCTGGAGACCAAGGTGCTCAGCGTGGGCATGGACGCGGAGGGCAAGAAGTACGCCGACGTGGAGCTGACGGACGACATCATCCAGTCCATGGGCAGCGTCTATTCCATGACCGTGGAGGACACGCCGCTGGTGCTGGTCAACCGTGCCAAACAGCAGACCACGCTGCTCTCCGCCAGCGCCGTCCACGGCAGCGGAACCGACCGCTACATCTACACCGTGGACACGACCTATTCCAACTTCGGCAATTCCAAGATGACCGTGCACAAGATGTCCGTCACCGTGCTGGCCGAGGCCGGCGGCGTCGCGTCCATTCAGGAGGACGTGGGCTATTACAGCATCGCCTACATGGAGGATCGTCCGATCAACGACGGCGACGCCGTCATGCTGTACGACGACTGACGCGGAGGAAGCATGAATAAGAAGAAAAAAGGCGTCGCCGCCTGGGCATTGCTCGTCGTCGGCGCTGTGATGATGCTGATTTCGCTGGGCAACCTGCTCGCGACGCGGGAGCTGCTGCAATACGCGGTGGTTCCCAGGGGCGAGATGGACGCGGCGGTCAGCCAACTGCTGACCGTGAAGCGCGAGGTGGCCGACACGCTGGCCGACTGCACCTCGGCGCTGGCCGTCGGCGGCGTGACGGAAAAGGCCTCGGTCAGCGCCGGCGGCGTCAACCAGACCTGCGCGGTCTACGCCGTGGGCGAGGGCTGGTTCGAGGCCGACCCGGTGTTTCTCACCGCCGGGCGGCGGCTGACCGAGACGGAGCTGAAGCTGGGCGATAAGGTCGCCATGGTGGACGAGCAGCTGGCGTTCCAGCTGTTCGGCTCCGAGCTTCCCGAGGACGCGAAGGCCACCATCGACGGCGTGGAATACGCCGTGGTGGGCGCGTATCGCCATCGGCGCAGCGTGGGCGAGGCGGCGCAGTACAGCGCCTATGTCCCGCTGCTGTCCGCCAATCAGAACGCCCGGGACGAGCTGCTGTTCATCGCCGTGCCCGTCGCCAATACCGGCGCGCGGACGATGTTCGAATCCACCATGCGCGCCAACTGGGAGCAGGACGGTTCCTTTATCAGCATCGGCAAGGAGGCGCTGCGCCAGCGGATGATCGTGCGCATGCTGCTCCTCGTGTTCGGCCTGAGCGTGATTTTCCGGCTGATGCGCCGGATGAACGGCGCGGCGGCGCGCTGCTGGGGGCGCTTTCAGGAGAGACTGCGCTGGAATTACTTCAGGACCGCCGCGCCCTCGCTGCTTTTGTTCCTTGGAATCTGCCTGATCGGCTACGGCGCGCTGCTGGCGCTGCTGTACGCGCTGGCGGCCTTCTCCATTCAGCCGCTGTACACCTTCACCGAATGGGTGCCGGAAAACGTGGTGGAATGGTCGTCGCTCAGGACGGTGTTCTGGAACCTCGCCGGCGACTCGGCCAGACTGGTTCGAGTGGGCACGCGGGAGCTTCGCATCGTGGAATTCTGGGGCAGGATTCTGCGCTGGGGTGCCCTCAGCGCGCTGTATGGCGCGCTGCTGCTGCGGATCCGGCGCGCGAAAAACTGACTCTTCGGACGCCGAAACGCAGGTTACGGCGTCCGAAACGCATTTTCGGGCGAAAAGGGATTGCACAGCGCGGAGAAATGGCTTACAATAATCGGGTAAGAAGCGAACAACGGCGTGCGCAATTCCGCGCTGCCGAGCAGGAAGTGGGGGGAAAATATCAGTGCTTCGAATTCAATCGTTTTCCAAGACCTACGCGGGCGGCAAGAAGGCCGTGGACGATCTGACGCTGACCGTGCAGCCGGGCGAGATCGTCGGCTTCATCGGCCACAATGGCGCGGGCAAGTCCACGACGCTGCGCGCCTGCGCGGGCGTGCTGGATTTCACAGAGGGAACCATTGCCATCGACGGCCACGACGTGCGCCGCGAGCCGGTGGCCGCCAAGCGCGTGACGGCGTTTCTGCCGGACAACCCCGACCTGTACGAGTTCATGACCGGAGTCGCCTTTCTGAACTTCATCGCCGACCTGTACGACATCCCCGCGAAGGAGCGCACCGAGCGCATCGCGAAGTACGCGGACGCCTTCGAGCTGACGGGCAATCTCGGCTCGGCCATCGGCAGCTATTCCCACGGCATGCGCCAGAAGCTGGCGCTGATTTCGGCGTTCATGCGCCAGCCGAAGCTGATGATTCTGGACGAGCCGATGGTGGGACTGGACCCGTCGGCGGCGCATCTGATGAAGGAATTCCTCGCGGAGCTGTGCGCGCAGGGCTCGTCGGTGTTCTTCTCCACCCATGTGCTGGAGGTGGCCGAAAAGCTCTGCGACCGCATCGCCATCATCAAGCAGGGCAGGCTCATTCGCTATGACCGCACCGAGAACGTGGTGGGCGATTCGTCGCTGGAGAGCGTGTTTCTGGAGCTGGAGGCGGAAAAGCAATGAAGAAGCTTTGGACATTGCTGAAGGTCAGCCTCTCGTCCATGCTGGCGAACACCTCCGGCAGCCGCGCAAAGCGCGGACGGAAGATCTCGGGTGCGGGCACGGCGCTGCTGCTGGCCTTCGTCATGCTGTACATCTCCGGCGTGTATTCGGCTGCGCTGATGACGACCCTCGCGCCCATGGGCATGGAGGAACTGGGGCTCATTTTCATGGGCATCGCGGCGCTGGTCTCGGGACTGCTGTTCACCGCCTTCGCCGTGAGCAGCACCGTCTTCGGCGGCAAGGACAACGATCTCATGCTGTCCATGCCCGTGTCGGACGCCACGCTGATGCTGGCGCGGGTGAGCGCCATCTATCTGGAAAATCTGCTGCTGACGTTCTTCATGCTCGTTCCCGCGGGCGTGGTCTGCGCCGTGATGACTCAGGGAACCGCGGGGCGCACCGTGGGCTTCTGGCTGCGGACGCTGCTGGCGGTGCTGGCGCTGCCGCTGCTGGACACGGCGCTGTCCGTGCTGCTGGGCGCGCTGCTGGCGTGGATCTCCAGCAGGATCACGCGCAGGGCGCTGGGCAAGAACCTCATCATGGGCGCGTACATCGCTGCGGTGTTCTGGTTTTCGTTCAACATCAACGGCATGCTGCAGGGCCTTGCCGCCCATGCTGCGGGCATGAAGGCGCAGCTGAGCTGGGCGCTGCCGCTGGTCTGGATGGGCGACGGCATGATGGGCGACTGGGCCGCGCTGGGGCGCTTCGCGCTGTGCAGCGCCGCGGCGTTCGCGCTGGTGATCCTCGCCCTGAGTCGGGTGTTCCGAAAAATGGTGACGACGCTGTCGTCCGTGTCCGCCCGGTCGGACTATCGCCTGTCGGAGCAGCGCTTCAGCGGCCGCCGCAGGGCGCTGCTGGCAAAGGAGAGCCGCCGTTTCTTCGGAACCACGCTGTACTTCTGGAACGCGGGTCTGGGCTTTGTGATGCTGCTGGTCGCCGGCGCGGCGGCGCTCATCAAGAAAAACGACCTGCTGGCCTTTGCGCAGCAGGCGGAGATGACGGAGCTGCTGCTGCCCGCGGCCTGCGCGGTGAGCCTGTTCTGCCTGAGCACCGGCGCGATTGCCGCGCTGTCCTACAGCCTGGAGGGCAAGGCACTGTGGATTCTCCGGGAAGCGCCCGTGGCCGAGGGGGAGATCATTGCGGTCAAGACGATCTTCCAACTGCTGCTGGCCGCGCCGTGCATTCTGATTTCGACGCTGCTGCTGAGCATTGCGCTCAACCTGAGCGCGGGACAGGCGGCGCTGCTGCTGGCGGTGAGCGCGGCGTTCGAGGCGATGCACGCGCTGCTGGGCTCGCTGGTGGGGCTGGCCTTCGCACGGCCGGAGCTGAGCGAGGCCTCGGTCATCAAGCGCTCGCTGGCGAGCTTTCTGGGCACGTTCCTGCCCATGCTGCTGGCCGTGGGACTGGGCGCGCTGGTCGCTTATGCGTCCGGAAAGATGGGCATGGAGGCAGCGCTGGGCGCGGCGGCGGGCCTGACGGTCTGCATCGCCATCGCGCTGGCCGCGGCGCTGAAGGCAAAGGGCCCCAAGCTGCTTAAGCAGATCGGATAAATTCAAAAAACAAAGGTGGAAGAATAATGTCGGAAAGAAAAATGAAGCGCGCCGGTGAATCCTACACCACGCAGGTGCATCTGCTGACCCATGAGGACCTCAACGGCGCGGGCCGGCTCTTCGGCGGACGGCTGATGGAATGGATGGACGTGGTGGCGGCCGTGACGGCGCGCCGCCATGGCGAGCACAACGTCACCACTGCCAAGGCGACGGAGATGGTGTTCAGCGCCCCGGCCTATGCCGGCGAGGTGCTGCAGATTACGGGCAAAATGGTGGCCGTGGGGCGCACCTCCATGACCGTCCATGTGGACGTCTTTGTGGAGAGCCTCGAGGGCGAGCATCGGCGCATCTGTCAGGCCGACTTCGTCGAGGTGGCACTGGACGATCAGGAGCGCCCCACGCCGGTGCCCGGGCTGATGGACGAGGAAGAAAAGACGCTGTAAGCGCAGAGGCCGCCTGAAAGGGCGGCCTCTAAAACGAAGGGGAGACCGCGCTTGCCGCAGTCTCCCGTATTTTATTTGTTCAGAATCTCCATGAATTCCTCGCCGGTGATGGTCTCCTTCTCCAGCAGGAACGCGGCCAGCTCGTGGAGCTTGGCTTCGTTCTCGCGCAGGATGCCGTCGGCCTTGGCGCGGGCCTTCTTGACGATGGCGACCACCTGCTGGTCGATCTTCTCGGCGGTGGCCTGGGCGCAGGTCAGGGACATATCCTGTCCGAGGTACTGGTTGGTCATGGTTTCCAGCGCCACCATGCCGAATTCCTCGCTCATGCCGTAGCGCGCCACCATGCCGCGGGCGAGCTTGGTCGCCTGCTCAATGTCGTTGGACGCGCCGGTGGTGATGCGGCCGAACACCAGTTTCTCCGCTGCCTGACCGCCGGTCAGCGTGGCGATCTTGTTCTCCATCTCCTCCTGATTCATCAGGAAGTGCTCGCCCTCGTCCACCTGCATGGTGTAGCCCAGCGCGCCGGAGGTGCGCGGGATGATGGTGATCTTGGTCACGGGCGCGGAGTTGGACTGCTTGGCCGCCACCAGCGCGTGGCCGATTTCGTGATAGGAGACGATCCTGCGCTCCTCGGGGTTCATGACGGCGTTCTTGCGCTGATAGCCCGCGATGACGGTCTCCACGCTCTCCTCAAGGTCGGCCTGAGTCACCGTGTCGCGGCCCGAGCGCACGGCGCGCAGCGCGGCCTCGTTGACGATGTTGGCCAGCTCCGCGCCGGACGCGCCGGAGGTGGCCCGGGCGATGGCGCTGAAGTCGACGCCGTCGGCCATTTTGACGTCCGCGGCGTGTACCTTCAGAATGGCGATGCGGCCGTTCAGGTCGGGCAGCTGCACGGGAATGCGGCGGTCGAAACGGCCGGGGCGCAGCAGCGCGGGATCCAGCGATTCGGGGCGGTTGGTGGCGGCCAGAATGACCACGCCCTTGCGCCCGTCGAAGCCGTCCATCTCGGTCAGCAGCTGGTTCAGCGTCTGCTCGCGCTCGTCGTTGCCGCCCATACCGCCGTTGTCGCGCTTCTTGCCGATGGTGTCGATCTCGTCGATGAACACGATGCAGGGCGCCTTTTCATTGGCCTGCTTGAACAGGTCGCGCACCTTGGCCGCGCCCATGCCCACGAACATCTCCACAAATTCCGAACCGGAAATGGAGAAGAAGGGAACCTTGGCCTCGCCGGCCACGGCCTTAGCCAGAAGGGTCTTGCCCGTTCCGGGAGGGCCCACCAGCAGCGCGCCCTTGGGGAGCTTCGCGCCAATCCTGGCGTACTTCTCCGGCTCGTGCAGGAAGTCCACGATTTCCACCAGCGCGTCCTTGGCCTCTTCCTCGCCGGCCACGTCCTTGAAGGTCACGCCCGTCTCGTTCTCGGCCACGATCTTGGCGTTGGACTTGCCGAAGCTCATGGCGTTCGCGCCGGGAATGCCGCCGCGCTTCTGCATCTGAACCATCAGGATGCGGCCCAGCAGGCTGAACAGGAGAATGGGGCCGACCCATGTAATGATGAAGTTCAGCAGCGGCGAATCCTGCGTGGGAATGACCGCCGCGAATTCCACCCCCGCGTCCTCCAGACGCTGGCGCAGATTGTCGTCCGGGAAGGTTCCGGTCTTGCAGATGTACTCCTCGCCTTTGTCGTTCTTGGCCACGAAGATGATCTGCTCGCTGTCCTGCTCCAGCTCGACCTCGACCACCTCGCCCGCGTCCACCATCTTCAGGAAGTCGCTGTAGCCGACCTCTTTGACCTGACGCTGGAGAACGGCGGGAAAGACCAGCGCGTTGAGCAGCATCATTACGATGGTCACGATGGCGCAGTAGTAAACCAACGGCTTTTTGCTGGGCTGATCCGGCTGTACCATGATGGATTCCTCGCTTTCCGTCTTGTCGTAAAGTGAATAACCCCGTTAGGAAATATACCATTTTATTATACCCAAAATTAATTGCGAAGCAAGCCCTTTTCCTTTGATATTTTCTTAATTCTGCATGGCTTTTCGCCGCGGCGCGCCAAGCCTTGACAACCTCCGCGCGGAACTCTATAATAGTAGGTGTTTGTTGGAATTGGAGTTGAAGCCGCCCATGATGACTGTGCGCAATCCCTCCCGGGATCCGTTTTACAATCAGGCCTTCGAGGAGGTCGTGTTCGAGCGCTTCGCGGACGACGATGTGTTCTTCCTCTGGCAGAACGACCCCGCCGTGGTGGTGGGCAGCTATCAGAACATCTGCCGCGAGGTGCATGTGCCGTCGCTGAGGCGCATGGGCGTGCCCGTGGTGCGGCGCTCGTCCGGCGGCGGCACGGTCTATCACGACGGGGGCAACGTCAACTACACCTACATTACCCGTTCCGACGGGCAGGTGGACTACGACCGCTGCCTGTCGCCGGTGATCGACGCGCTGAACCGCATCGGCGTGCCCGCGCGGAAGGGCCGCACCTGCGACATCGTGCTGGACGGCCGGAAGATCTCCGGCAGCGCTCAGCGGCAGGCTCACGGGCGCGTGCTGCACCATGGCACGCTGCTGTTCCAGTCGGATCTGTCCGTGCTGGATCAGATCACTACTCGCCGCAAGAACGACTGCTTCCGGACGAAGGGCACGCTGTCCGACATCTGCACCGTGACCAACATCGCCGACCATCTCGAAACGCCCATGACGCTTGAGGAATTCAAGGCGCGCCTGACCGCGGCCATGGTTCCCGCGGACGCACCGCACATCGAACTGAGCGCCGGGCTGGAGGCCGAGGTGCGCCGACTGCGGGACGAAAAATATCGCAGCTGGGAATGGACATGGGGCAAGACTCCCGCGTTTACCTATGAAAAGACCGGCGTTTTCGCCGGTGTGCCCATCCGCGTGGCCTATCAGGCCCGCAGGGGCATTCTGTCCGAGGCGCAGGTTCAGTGCCCGGCGCTGGATGGCGCGTGGGCGGAGGCGCGTCTCAGCGGCGCGCGGCTGGATCCCGACGGCTTTGCCCGGCTCTGCACAGACCTCGCCGGCGAACGCGCCGACGAGCTGCTGGACTTCTTCTTATAATACGCATTGCCCATCACGGCAAGGAAAGGAATAAAATATGGACAGGAAAATCACGATGCCCCGGCTTCGCCCGGAGATGCAGGAAGGCGTGCTCTGCGCATGGCTCAAGGAGGAGGGCGACGCGGTGACCGCCGGCGAGCCGCTGTTCGAAATCGAGACCGATAAGGTGGTCAACCAGATCGAGGCCACCGAGAGCGGCATTCTGAAGAAGCAGATGGTCGAGGAGGGCGACACGGTGGCTGTGGAGACCCCCGTCGCCATTCTGGAGACGAAGTGAGGCAGACATGGATAAGAAACCCGAATGGCTGAAGGTGCGGTACAATCAGGATGCCGTCAATGAGGTCGCCGAGATGATGCGCGAGCTGAAGCTCAACACCGTCTGCAAGGAGGCCAACTGTCCCAATCTGGGCGAGTGCTATCGCAAGCACACGTCCACGTTCATGATTCTCGGCAGCGTCTGCACGCGCAACTGCCGCTTCTGCAACGTCACCCACGCGCGGCCCGAGCCGCCGGATCCCGACGAGCCGATGAACGTGGCCGTCGCCGCGAAAAAGCTGGGCCTGCGCCACGTGGTGCTGACCTGCCCCACCCGGGACGACCTGCCCGACGGCGGCGCGGAGCAGTTTGCAAAGACCGTGCGCGCCATCCGCGAGCTGTGCCCCGGCGCGACGGTGGAGACGCTGATTTCCGACATGCAGATGAACACCGACGCGCTGGACGTGGTCATCGCCGCCCATCCCGAGGTGCTGAACCACAATGTGGAGACGGTGAAGGAGCTTCAGGCCGCCGTGCGGCCTCAGGCGCGCTATGAGCGCTCGCTGAGCGTGCTGCGCTACTGCAAGGAAAAGGATCCCACGCTGCTGACCAAGACGGGCTTTATGGTGGGTCTGGGCGAGACCGAGGAGCAGATCTGCGCGCTGATGGACGACGTGCTGGAAACCGGCTGCGACATCCTGACCATCGGCCAGTACCTCCAGCCCTCGCCGAAGCACTATCCACTGGCCCGCTACGCCACGCCCGAGGACTTCGCCCGCTACAAGGAGATCGCGCTGGCCAAGGGCTTCCGCCACGTGGCCTCCGCGCCGCTGGCGCGCAGCTCCTACAAGGCATGGGAGGCGCTGGAGGACGTGCATGATCTATATTGAAACCGGCTCCAGCGACGTCTACTATAACTTCGGCCTGGAATACTATTTCACCGTGGAAAAGCGCCTGCCGGACACGGTGTTCCTCTTCTGGCGCACCACGCCCACGCTGATGGTGGGCAAGTATCAGAACGTTCTGGAGGAGGTCAACAAGCCCTACGCCGACGCCCACGGCATCCGCCTCGTGCGGCGCATGAGCGGCGGCGGCACCATTTACACCGATCTGGGCGGCTGGCAGTTCACCTTCATCCAGCACAGGAGCGCCGAGGCCATCGAGTTTCACGAGTACATCGCCCCGGTGATCGACGCGCTGCGGGAGATGGGCGTGAACGCGGCCTTTAACGGGCGCAACGACCTGACCATCGGCGGCCGGAAGTTCTCCGGCAACGCTCAGTATCGCCTGGGCGACTGCATCGTCCACCACGGCTCGCTGCTGTTCGACACGGATATTGAGCAGATGGTGGCCTCCACCACGGTGGACGACTACAAGATCGTCTCCAAGAGCATCAAGTCCGTGCGCGACCGCGTGACCAACATCTCCGAGCATCTGCCCGCGCCCATGAGCGCCGAGGCCTTCAAGGCGAGCATGGTTCGTCACATCATGGGCGGCAGCACGGCAACTTACGCCGTCACGCCCGAGGACGACGCGCGCATCCGCGAAATCGCGCAGGAGCGCTTCGCCGACTGGGAGCGCATCTTCGGCGCGGATCCCCGCTTCAACATCGAGCGCACCGGCCGCTTCGTCGGCGGCAAGATGCAGTTCAAGCTGGACGTGCGCAAGGGAATGATCGAAAGCGCCGCGGTCTACGGCGACTTCTTTGCCACGATGGACGCGGAAACCCTGGGAAATGCGCTGAAGGGCTGCCGCTACGAGCGCTCCGCCGTGCTGGAGGCGCTGCGCGCCCACGGCGTGGACGGCGCGGTCTACCGCATCTCCGCCGAGGAAATGGCCGCCGCCATCGTGGACTGAAGTCAATTTCCTGCTCGAAAAGGGGCTGCTGCTGTCTCTTATACACATCTGA
>USDD01000002.1 GCA_900553265.1 uncultured Eubacteriales bacterium | reverse complement strand
CCGCCTGCGGCGCTCCGCCGACCCGGCCAAGCCTTCGGCTTGCCTAATCATTATATCATAAGAAGCGGCCCGCGTTCAAGCCAAACGAAAATTCGCCGAAAAAATATGCAAAACGGGTATGTACTTTGGAAGGAAAATATGGTAACATGTCAAACAGAGGAAGTCGTAAATACAGGGGAGGCAATGAATCAATGGACAATCGAATCAGCCGAAAGAACTATACGCTGATCGCGTCGATGCTCTTTGGGCTTTTCTTCGGCGCGGGCAATCTGATCTTTCCCATCATCATGGGCGCGAAGGCCGGCACGAACGTCGTCCCGGCGCTGATCGGCATGCTGGTGACGGCGGTGGGCATTCCGCTGCTGGGCATCATCGCCATGGGCATTTCCCGCAGCGAGGGTCTGCTGGACATGGCCAATCGGGTCTCGCGGCCCTACAGCCGCTTTTTCACCTGCGCGCTCTATCTGACCATCGGCCCGCTGTTCGCCATTCCGCGCTGCGCCGCCACGTCGTTTACCGTGGGCGTGACGCCGCTGGTGACCGGCTCGGCGACGCTGGCGCAGGCGATCTTCACCACGGTGTTCTTTGCGCTGGCGCTATACTTCTCGCTGAAGCCGTCCAAGATCATGGATTCGGTGGGCAAGCTGCTCAATCCCATCTTTCTGGTGCTGCTGAGCGTGCTCATCGTCGCGGCCATGGTCAGGCCCGTGCAGACCGTGAGCAGCGTTCCGGCCATCGAGGGCTATGTGGACAACGCGTTCTTCTCGGGCTTTCTGCAGGGCTATGACACGCTGGACGCGCTGGCCTGTCTGGCCTTCGGCATCATCGTCATCAACGTCATCCGCGGCCTGGGCGTGAAGGAGCCGGGAGCCATCGCCCGCAGCACGGTCAAGTCCGGCGTGTTCAGCATGGCCATCATGGCGGTCATCTACGCGTTCATCGCGCTGGCAGGCGCGCAGTGCTACGGCCTGTACGCGGATCGACTGACCGAGCCGGGCTTCACCGGCGGCGACATCTTCGCCATCATTTCCCGGCATTACTTCGGCTCGGTGGGCGGCATTCTGCTGGCGCTGACGGTGACGTTCTGCTGCCTGAAGACCGCCATCGGCCTGATTACCTCCTGCTCGGAGACCTTCGTGTCCATGTTCCCGAAGAGCATGCCCTACAAGGGATGGGCCATTCTGTTCAGCACGTTTTCGCTGCTGGTGTCCAACGTGGGGCTTTCGAAGATCATCGAGTTCTCCGCGCCGGTGCTGTACTTCCTGTACCCGCTGGCCATCGTGCTGATTCTGCTGAGCCTGTTCGGCCGGTTCTTCGGCTACGACGGCCACGTGTTTCGCTGGACCATCGGCTTTACCGTGGCGGCGGCCGTGTTCGACCTTTTGAAGGTCAGCGGCGTGGCGGCGGTGCAGGGCATCGTGGAATGGGTCTCCGGCTGGCTGCCGCTGTACGGCGTAGGCCTCGGATGGGTGGTTCCGGCGGTGCTGGGACTGATCGTGGGCATGATTCGCCGCGGAAAGACAAAGTGACTGAAAACACCTCTCCGGCATAGGATGAAGCCGGGGAGGTGTTTTTTTCATGGGACGTTGCTACGGCTTTCGGGGCGGCGGCTCGCGGGGAACGCGCATCGTCGGCATCGTGCTGATGGCCGCGGGCGTGCTGGTGCTGCTTCTGTCCATTCCCAGCTGGCTGTGGGCGACGCTGCTGGGCATACTGCTCACCAGCGTGGGATTTCTGATCTGGCGATTTTCATAACGCAAAGCAAAAAGCCCGGCGAACGCACATGGATTTCGTTTTTCCGAAAACCATAGACGTTCGTCGGGCTTTTTTTGAGCCGAAGCGCATCGATTACAGAGCGCGCTCGACCTTATTGCTGCGCAGGCAGCGGGTGCACACGGACATGCGCTTGGACACGCCATTGACCAGAACGTGAACCTTCTGCGTGTTCGGAGCCCAGGTGCGGCGCGTCTTGCGGTTGGAGTGGCTGACGTTGTTGCCGTACACGACACCCTTGCCGCAAACCTCACAATACTTTCCCATACTCTATCACACCTCCTTCAAGGGTATGTCACAACAAACAACGAAATTATACCATCTCCCGCTCCAAAACGCAAGCCCTTTGCATGTAAAAGTTCTGAAATTTGCGCCAAACCGGAGCGGCGATGTAAAGTATATGAGATTTTATGGAGGATTTCCGGGGCATTTGCTCCAATTTACTTGCATAATCGGGGAAAAAACGCTATACTGTTGAGGAGGAGACTCTGTTTTCGCTTGAATCCTTTGAATAAGGAGGCTTTCATATGGATTGCAAATTCAATACCGAGCTGGGCCTTGTGACCGTCAGCGACGAGGTGCTGGTGCGCGTCGCCGGTTACACCGCGCTGGATTGCTACGGCATCGTCGGCATGGCGTCGAAGCGCTCCACCGACGGAATCGTGCAGCTGATCGGCAAGGAGAATCTCGGACGCGGCGTGAAAATCCGCACCTGTGGCGACAAGGTGGACATCGACCTGTTCATCATCGTCGAGTACGGCATCTCCATCAGCGCCGTGGCCGCCGCCATCATCGAGACGGTGAAGTACAAGGTGGAGCATCTGACCGGCGTCGCCGTCGGCCGCGTCAACGTCTGCGTGGAGGACATTCGCGTCTGATCGCGTGTCTTCGGCGCGTTCGCCGACGGGAAATTTGGAGGAAATGCAAATGGCAAAGAAGATCGACGGCATGATGCTCAAGGAGATGTTCTCCTCCGGCGCGGCGCTGCTGACGCAGAACCGCGAGAGCGTCGACGCCCTGAATGTATTCCCCGTGCCGGACGGAGATACCGGCACCAACATGACTCAGACCATCACCTCCGCGATTCGCGAGATGAATTCCAAGCGCTACACCAGCGTTTCGGACGTGGCGGACGCGGTGGCCCGCGGCGCGCTGAAGGGCGCGCGCGGCAATTCCGGCGTCATCCTCAGCCAGATCCTGCGCGGCTTCGCCCGGGCGCTGGCCGGCCATGACGAGATCGACGTGCCCCTGCTGGCGCAGATGATGCGCGAGGGCGCGAACACCGCCTACAAGGCCATCATGAAGCCCAAGGAGGGCACCATCCTCACCGTCGCCCGCGTCATCGCCGACGAGACGGAGAAGATTGCGCCCCAGTGCGAGGACGTGGACGCGCTGTTCAAGGCCATTCTGGTCTCCGGCGACGCGATTCTGCGCCGCACGCCGGACATGCTGCCGGTGCTCAAGCAGGCCGGCGTGGTGGACAGCGGCGGAATGGGGCTGATGGTCGTCTATCGCGGCATGTACTCCGCGCTCACCGGCGAGCCGGTGGAGCAGACGGAGATGGATGGCAAGGCCGAAAAGACGCTGCCCGGCGAGTTCGTGGACGATCACGAGGCGCTGTCGGTGGAGGACATCAAGTTCGGCTACTGCACCGAATTCATCGTCTCCCATCCCCGCGAGGACATGAAGGACAGCGAGGTCGTGCGCTTCCGCAAGCGTCTGGAGCGCATCGGCGACTGCGTGGTGGTCGTCTCCGACCTGTCCATGGTCAAGGTGCACGTACACACCAACGACCCCGGCAAGGCCATTCAGTACGCGCTGGAGCTGGGTGAGCTGGATTCCATCAAGGTGGACAACATGTTCGAGGAGGCGCGCGAGCGCGCCGAGATGAAGCGCCAGGCTGAGGAGGCCAAGGCCGCCGAGCTGAAGGAGTACGGCATCGTCTCCGTGGCGCTGGGCGACGGACTGGCCGCCATTTTCCGTGAGCTGAACGTGGACAAGATCGTCGACGGCGGACAGACCATGAATCCGAGCATTCAGGATCTGGCCGAGGCGGTGGAGGCCACTCACGCGAAGAACGTGTTCATCCTGCCCAACAACACCAACATCATTCTTGCGGCCCAGCAGGCGGCGGAGCTGACGGACAGGAACGTCATCGTGCTCAGCACCAAGTCGGTGCCCATGGGCATCTCCGCGGCGCTGGCCTTCAATCCCGACGCGAGCGTCGAGGAAAACACCGAGGCCATGAAGGAGGCCGCCGAGAACGTCCATACTGCGTCCATTACCTACGCCGTGCGCGATACGAACTACGACAATCGTGAGATTCACACCGGCGACATCATGGGCATGCTGGACAACAAGCTGGAGATTCTCGGCCACGACGTGACCGATGTGGCCAAGCAGTGCGCCGAAAAGCTGGTCAACGAGGACGCGTCGCTGATTACCATTTATTACGGCGCGGACGTGGACAAGGCCCAGGCCGACGCGCTGTGCGAGGCTCTCGCCGAGGAATTCCCCGACTGCGACGTGGAAGTGCAGAACGGCGGACAGCCGTTGTACTACTATCTGGTCGCGGTGGAATAAACGCAGAATCTTATGACGGATCCGGCAGCGATGCCGGATTTGTTCTATCCGGGAGGACGAACCATGAGCCTTTCGCTTTCGCAGATTCGGGGAATCGGCCTGGCACGGCTGAAGGCGCTGAACGACGCGGGAATCTGGACGGCGCGGGATCTGGCGCTGATGCTGCCGCGGGACTATCGCGATCTGACCAATGTCACGCCGCTGGCCGCGCTTCAGGCGGGCGTGCCCGCGGCGGTGCGCGTGCGCGTCAGCGGCGAGCCCCGGGAGCAGCGCGCCAGGAAGCTGCTCATCACCAAGGTATTTGTCACTGATGGCGACGAGGTCGCGCCGGTGGTCTGGTACAATCAGCCGTGGCTGAAGAAGCAGCTGACCGTGGGGCGCGAGCTGCTTCTGTACGGCAAGGCCGAATGGAAAAAGGGCGTTCTGCAGCTGGTCAGCCCCACCATCGAGCAGGAGGGCGGGCTGATTCCCGTCTATCGCGCCATTCCCGGCGTTCCGGCCAAGGCCATGCGCGCCACGGTGGAGGCGGCGCTGGAGGCCTGCGACGGCAGCTGGCCCGAGGATCTGCCCGTGTCCATCCGAAGGCGCTTTAACCTGTGCGAGCGCAATTTCGCGCTGCGCAGCGCCCATTTTCCCGCCTCGAAGGAGGCGCTGGCGGCGGCGCGGCGGCGGCTGGCCTTCGAGGAGCTGCTGCTGTATCAGATCGCCCTGCGGCTGATGCGCGGAACCGTGCGCGCGGGCGTTTCGCTGAATTTCGACGACGCGTCGCTGGAGGATTTCTGGGCGCGCATGCCCTTTGCGCCCACCGGCGCGCAGCGGCGCGTCATGCGCGAGGTGGCAGCCGATCTGCGCTCGGAGAAGGCTATGGCGCGCATGGTGCAGGGCGACGTGGGCTGCGGCAAGACGGCCATCGCCTTCGCGGCCATCGCCATGGCCTGCGCCTGCGGCGTGCAGGCGGCGCTGATGGCCCCCACCGAGGTGCTGGCGCGGCAGCATTACGACGGCGCGAAGGAGCTGCTGGAGCCGCTGGGCTGCCGCGTGGGACTGCTCACGGGCAGCCTGACGGCCAAGGGCCACCGGCTGGCCCACGAGGCCATCCGCACCGGCGAATGGAACGTGATCATCGGCACCCACGCGCTGATTACCGAAGGCGTGGAATACCAGAACCTCGGGCTGGTCGTCACCGACGAGCAGCATCGCTTCGGCGTGCGCCAGCGGACGATGCTGGGCGAGAAGGGCGACGCGCCCAACGTGCTGGTCATGTCGGCCACGCCCATTCCGCGCACGCTTTCACTGATTCTCTTCGGCGATCTGGACATCTCCATTGTGGACGAGCTGCCGCCGGGGCGCACGCCCGTGGCCACGCGCATCGTGCCCGAGAGCCGGCGCGAGGGGCTGTACGGCTTTCTGCGCAAAGAGGTTCAGAAGGGGCGGCAGTGCTATGTGGTCTGCCCGCTGGTGGAGGAATCCGAGGCCGTGGAGGCGCTGCCCGCCGAGCAGGTCTACGAGGATCTGCGCACGCAGCATCTGCCCGATCTGCGAATCGAGCTGGTGCACGGCCGCATGCGCCCCGCCGACAAGGACGCGGTGCTGGAGCGCTTCCGCGCGGGCGAGGCCGACGTACTGGTGTCCACCACGGTCATTGAGGTGGGCGTGAACGTGCCCAACGCCACGATTATGGTCATCGAAAACGCCGAGCGCTTCGGTCTGGCCCAGCTGCATCAGCTGCGCGGGCGCGTGGGCCGCGGCGCGCACGAGTCGTGGTGCTTCCTGATGGCCGAGCCCAACGAGCGGCTGCGCTTTCTGTGCTCCACCAACGACGGCTTTAAGGTGGCTCAGAAGGACATGGAGCTGCGCGGCCCGGGCGAGCTGTTCGGCACGCGGCAGTCGGGAACCATCGCCGAGGGCGCGTCGCTGATGGGCAGCGACGCGGAGATGCTGAAGACCACCCACGATCTGGCGGCGGAGCTGCTGAACCATCCGGACGATCCGGACGCTCAGACGGTCGTCGCGCTGGCGAAGGAGCGCTTCGAGGGCCGGCTCAGTCAGATGGCGCTGAACTGAAAAACGCAAAAATCTCAGCCGAAGCGCTTCGGCTGAGATTTTTTTGACGCGCAAACGACCATTTGCTGACAGTCGATCTTTTCCAGCGTAAAAACAGCTTTGGCGCGCAAAATACTTGCAGACTGAAAAAAGGAGGTGAAAACGATGAGCAAGCAGAGCAGGCCCGAGCTGGAGAACATGAAGTTCGAGGTCGCGCGCGAGATGGGCGTCAACCTGACCCGCGGCTACAACGGCAACCTGTCCTCCGTGGAGAACGGCCGCGTGGGCGGTCAGATGGTGCGCAAGATGGTCGAGGACTATCAGCGCCAGCACGGCCAGACGAAGTAAGCGTCGGCAGTAAAATTGATTTCTGATTATGGAAAGGAGCCGATTTCAAATGGCGAACAATAATTCCAACCAGATCAACGTCCCCGAAGCGCGTCAGGCGATGTACAACATGAAGCACGAGGTGGCCAACGAGCTGGGCATCACCCTGAACAACGGCTACAACGGCAATCTGTCCAGCAAGGACGCCGGTCGTGTGGGCGGCAACATGGTCAGGAAGATGATCGAGGCGCAGGAGCGCCAGATGGGCGGCCAGAACTACTGACCCCTTCGGGCGGAGCGCGCAGAGCGCCACTCCGCCTCCTTACATAAAACCGGGATTTATTCCGCCGTGCGTATCCGCAGAAGGTCTCCGGGCGCGGCGGGACAGCCGCAGTCCATGGAGTAGATCTCCGAAGGCCGCGCGGCGGCGGGCTCGGGCAGACCCGATTCGCTTCGGATGTTCCCGGCGACGAAGGACAGGCCGAGGCTGTCCGGGGAGAGAAGCTCCACCCGGTCGCCCTCGCGGATGCGGTTGCGGCATTCGAAGAGGATGCGGCCGCCGCTCAGCCTTTCGCGCACCACGCCCACGAACGTGCAGTCCTGAAGATACGCGCCCTCGTCCGGCACGTGATGCTTCAGCTCGCCGAAGTAAAAGCCCGAGGAATAGGGGCGATGGCTGGCGGCGTTCAGCTCGCGGCGGAGCAGCGCAAGCTGCATATCGTCCGCATTGCCGGTCTTCAGCGCGTCCAGACGCTTGCGATAGGCGTTGACCACGGTGGCGACGTAGTAGGGCGACTTCATGCGCCCCTCGATCTTGAACGAGGTCACGCCCGCGGCGGCGATCCGGTCGAGAAAGTCGATGCAGCACAGATCCAGCGAGCTGAGGATCGTCGTGCCCCGGTCGTCCTCCTCCACGGGGAAGAACTGGCCCGGGCGCTTTTCCTCCATGAGATGGTACGTCCATCGGCAGGACTGGGCGCACGCGCCCCTGTTGGCGCTGCGGCCGGAGAGATAGGCGGAGATCATGCAGCGGCCGGAATAGGCCATGCACATGGCTCCGTGGACGAAGGCCTCCAGCTCCAGCGAGGCGGGCGTTTTCGCGCGCAGCTCGGCGATTTCGGTCAGGCTCATCTCCCGCCCGAGCACCACGCGTGTCGCTCCCAGATTGGCGTAGACCTGGGCGGCGGCGTAGTTCAGGCAGTTGGCCTGAGTGCTGACGTGTACGTCCAGATCGGGCGCGACCCGGCGAATGGCGGCGATGGCGCCCAGATCGGAGACAATGACCGCGTCCGCGCCCAGCGCCTTCAGCACCCGCGCGTAGTCGCCCAGCGCGTCGATCTCCGGATTGGAGGCGAAGGCGTTGACCGTGACGTACAGCCTGCGGTTCAGCGCGTGGGCTTCGCGGACGGCCTCGGCGAGATCGTCCATGGAAAAGCCCACGCTGCCCGCGCGCAGCTGCATCTGCGGCCCGCCGACGTACACCGCGTCCGCGCCGAAGCGCAGCGCCGTGCGCAGACGCTCCAGATCGCCCGCCGGGGCGAGCAGCTCCAGTTGATTCATGTTTGAACGCTCCTTTGCATGAAAAATGCTCCGAACGGCGCGCCGCCCGGAGCACTCGATTTTTTGGAAATTTCCGAAGCCGCGATTTTTCCGGAAATCCGGTTATTCCTCGTCGTCCTCGGGAATGTACTCGGTGTCGTCCCAGTTCTCCGGGCGCAGGCCGATGTTGCTCTGCGCGCCCTCGATCTTCGGGTTGATGTACTTTTCGCACAGGGCGTTGGAGAAGGAGCCGAGAATCAGGCGATTGAACGCCGGCATGAACAGCAGGTACAGCACGGCGAAAATCAGCATCACATAGGGCTCCGCGCCGGGGATGACGAAAATCGCGGCGATGGCGAGGATGGGCACGACGAGCGTCAGCAGCTTCACGCCCACGGCCAGAGGCAGCTTGCCTATGGTCAGCAGGAAGGAATTGCGCAGCAGATCCTTGAACTTCAGGTCGTAGGTGACCATCATGGTGTAGATGACCATTTCCATGAGCTTCCACACGACGAACATCATCAGCACCAGACCCATGGGAATGTAGAACAGCAGGGATTTTGCGGCCATGGAGCCGTAGAACTGCCAGCCGAAGTACAGAACCACCGGCGCGACGCCGCTGATGACCGACACGAGCAGCGCCTGCTTCCAGTTGGCCTTCACCGCGTCCCAGAAATCGCTCCAGACGAAGCTGTGCTGGTCGCGCGCCCAGTTGCGCATGACGTAGGCGGTGCCCGCGGAGAAGGGGCCGGTGATGGCGATGCACGGCGCGAGAATCAGCAGATACATGGACAGATAGCCCAGCGTGTCCTGCGCTTCGGCGGAGGTCAGCATCATCAGGTTGATGATCGTCCACGCCGCGGCGGGCAGCCAGGAGACGATGTACAGCAGGTTCACGCCGATCATGGCGCTCCAGCGCACCTTCAGCACCTCGCCGAAGAGCTGGAAGCGGTTCTGCGGCATATCCTCGATTCGATAGTCGCCCTTCCCGGCCTTGCCGTAGAAGTAATTGTTCATCATGTTTCCGAACAGACCCATAAAAACCCACCTTGTAATCCGAATTTGCCAGAGGTTTTAATCCTCAAAGAATATAATTTAATTATAACATAGCTTTAAGGCGCTTTGCAATAGTTTTTTGTCCCGCGCGCATTTTTATGTGCCGATGGGCTCGCGCAGCTCCTCGGTGCGCGGAAGGTCGTCCAGCGTTTCCAGCCCGAAGTGCTGCAGAAACGCGTCGGTGGTGCGGTAGAGGGTGGGTCGGCCCAGCGTCTCGCGCTGTCCGCACTCCTCGATGAAGCCCTTGGTCAAAAGCGACTGCACGGAATAATCGCACTTCACGCCGCGGATGGCCTCGATGTCGCCGCGGGTGCAGGGCTGGCGATAGGCGATGATGGACAGGGTTTCCAGCACGGCCTGAGAGAGCGGGCGCTTCTGCAGCGGCTGCAGAAAGGCCTCCACCTGAGGCGCGAAGGCCGGGCGGATGGACAGAAACACCGCCTCGCCGCTGCGGTTGAGTTGGATGCCCCGGTTTTCCAGCGACAGATGATCCGCAAGCGCCTGAAGCGCCTCCTGCATCTCGGAGGTGGTCAGGTTCATGGCGTGGGCGAGATCCTCCACGCGCACGGGGTCGCCGGAGACGAAGAGTATGGCCTCGATGATGGCGCTCAGGTTTTCCATCGGCGCACTTCCTTTCGAAGAGATAAGGCAATACCGAACAATTCGGCGGCGCGTCCGGCGCTGCCTTTTCCGCCAGACGACTGCTTCATTCGTGCAGTGCTGCCATATGATTCAGTCAAAAAGCCCGCGCCGGCGGCGGAAACGAACCTCCGCACCGCCTGCGCGGGCGCTTTTTATACCCCGGGGAGATGGAACACCACCGTGGCGACGGAGAACAGAATGGTCAGCGACGCGGCGTCCACCAGCGTGGTGATGATGGGGCTGGCCATCAGCGCCGGGTCGAGATGGATGGACTTGGCCAGCAGCGGCAGCGTCGCGCCGATGCCCTTGGCGATGATGATCGTGAAGAACATGGCGATGGACACCACGAAGGCCACGCCCCGGTCGTAGGGGGTCAGAAACCAGATGCGCAGGAAGTTGACCAGCGCCAGCACGAAGCCCAGCATCAGCGCCACGCGGACTTCCTTCCAGAGCACCTTCCAGAGGTCCTTCGGCTCGATTTCGCCCAGCGCCAGACCGCGGATGGCCAGCGTCGAGGCCTGCGAGCCGCAGTTGCCGCCCGTGTCCATCAGCATCGGAATGCAGGACACCAGCGCCACGCCGATGGAGGCCGCGCTGGACAGCACGTTCTCGAAATGGGTGATAATCATGCCCGTGAACGTGGCGGAGATCATCAGAATCAGCAGCCACGGCAGGCGGTTCTTTGCCAGCGTGACCACGCTGGTCTTGAGGTATTCGTCATCCGAGGGCAGCATGGCGGCCATCTTTTCGAAGTCCTCCGTGTTCTCCTCTTCGATGACGTCCACGATGTCGTCTACGGTGATGATGCCCACCAGGCGATCCTCGTGATCCACCACGGGGATGGACAGAAGGTCGTATTTGCGAACCGTGTCGGCCACCAGCTCCTGGTCGTCGGTGGTGCGCACCGAGATGACCTGGGTGTTCATCAGCTCCTCGACCTTTTTGTCGTCGGGGGCCAGCAGCAGCTTGCGCAGGGCGATGGTGCCCAGCAGCATGCGCCGGTCGTCGATGATGTACAGCGTGTTGATGGTCTCCTTGTCCGGCGCGGTCTGGCGAATTTCGTTCATCGCCTGACCGACGGTGGTGCCGGTGTGGAATTCCACGTATTCGATGGTCATGATGCGGCCGGCGCTGTTTTCGGGATAGCGCAGGAACTGATTGATCAGCGCGCGCTTTTTCTCGTCGCAGTTGGCCAGCATGCGCTTGACCACGCCCGCGGGCAGCTCCTCGAGGAAATCCACCGCGTCGTCGATGAACATGTCGTCGATGATGCGCATGGCCTCCTCGTCGCCCAGCGCCTCCATGATGCGGGTGCGCTGGTCGTTGTCCATATAGGAAAAGACCTCGGCCGAGATGTCCTTGGGCAGCAGCCGGAACACCATCAGCACCTTTTCGTTGTCCAGAGTTTCCAGATATTCCGCAATATCCACTTCGTTGAGCATGTTCAGCGCGCCGCGCAGCTCGGCCTTCCGGCCGCTCTCCAGCAGCGCGTCCAAACGGCTCTTGATCCGCTCAAAATCCATTGGACTCATCCTCCTTCTGATTGTGTTTTGACACGCGAAAACAGAACCATATTCTTTTTCCCCTCAAAGGGCAAAAAGAATCACAGGCTCCCAGTCAGACGATCGGATGTCTGAAGAATGAAAGTGCGTCCTGAAACGAAGGGACTCGTTCAGCAGCTCGGCATTGAACGAGAACTTCGAGGCACACCGTCAGCCGACATACATCTTCCGCCGTCGTCCATGCTTTGCCACCTCCCTGACAAAATTTGAAAACAAGAAAAAGGAAGTCAATAAAACTCCTATTAAATATCATATCCCCTCGCCGCACTTTCGTCAAGAGAAAATCACAAATTTCCAAAAGAAAAAACGCGCAGACCGCCTTTTTCCGAAGAAAGGTGTCTGCGCGGGGAAGAAGCGCGTTATGCCAGCGCGCTGAGAAAGTCGATCAGCGAGAGCGTCGCCGAGACGTGGGCGCAGCGCAGCCGCCCTGCCAGCGCCGCGGCCGCGTCGCTTCCCCGGGCAATTTCGCCCAGCGTTGCCGCCAGCGCGTCCAGCTGGTCGGTCAGACCGATGCAGACGGGATTGTCCACCGCGCCGGCCACGTCCGAAAGGGCCTCGCGCGCGGCGATCAGCTCGGAGCGGGCGACCGCCGCCAGCGTGCGCGCCTGCTTCGGCTCGATCTCGCCGCGATCCAGCTGGAGGGCGATCTGGGAGAGCTGGTCGAGCTGCGCCCGGAGCGCCGCGTCCGCGTCGGCGATGGCGGCGCAGTCCGATTCCGCCGCGGTGACGCGCAGCGACGCGCCCGGGGCGCTCAGCGTCAGCACGTCCGTCCGGAGCTGCTCGTCCGCGGACAGACGCTGGGCGACGCGCCGCGCATCGTCGTCGGAAGAGTAGCAAGCGCCCAGCACGACAAACCGGCTGCCAGAGGCGCGCACGTAGCCTGCCGCGCCGCGCTCGGCCAGCGTCGCCGCCGCGATGCGCGCCTGCGGCGCGTCGGGATATTCGCCGAGGCTGGTGAAGGAAGCAGTCACGCCCTCGAACGTCAGCTCCCGCGTCACCCGGCGGGCCAGCGCGTCCTCGCCCTCCGACGGCATCGGCGCGCTGAGCGTCACCAGCCAGACCGCCAGCATCGTCACCGCCAGCGCCAGCGCGAGGGTCAGTCCGCTGGGGCGGTCGCGTCGAACCCGAACCTGCTTCGCCATGCTTTCGCCTCCCGTTCGCGCCATTTTATGCGCGTCGGAGGAGGAGCATGCGGGGAGAAGAACTCGCGCGATGGTTGCAGAGGGAAAAGCATGGCGGAGCAATCAGACTGCGCTGCATGGGATTTTACAATTGCTACCGAAAAATGCATTCTACTTGCGGTTGAAACGATGCCTGCGCTCTTGACAGCTTTACGGATAGCTGTCATAATAGGTAACGGAAATTCACGACAGCTGTCTCCGCTTTGGAGCCGGTCGTCGAGACCTCCGCGGAAACGGCGCGGAGAAAAACGGAGGAAGCGCATGCAGATTCTTTTCATCGCCTTTTCGGCGCTGATGGCGGTGCTGAACATCGCGGCGATTTACACCGGCGTGATCGCCCTGTTCACCTTCAAAAAGCGCAGGCCCTATCCCGACGCCGCGCCCGAGACGCGCTTTGCCGTGGTCATTCCCGCGCGCAACGAGGAGCGGGTCATCGGAAAGCTCATCGACCGGCTGAACGCGCAGCATTATCCCCGGGACAGGTTCGATATCTACGTCGCCATCAACAACTGCACCGACCGCACCGGCGAGATCGCCGCGGCGAAGGGCGCGAAGCTCCTGCACTGCGATAACACCCACTGCAAGGGCGACGTGCTGCATCAGGCGCTGGCGCGGCTGATGCCCATGGGCTACGACGCCTACGCCTTTTTCGACGCGGACAACCAGCCTGACGCGGAGTTCCTCCAGAAGATGAACGACGCGCTGGCGGCGGGCGAGCGCGTCTGCAAGGGCCGGCTGAAGGCCAGCAATCCCTACGACAGCTGGGTCTCCGGCGGCTATGGCCTGTACCACGCGCTGATGGAGTGGGTCTACAGCCGTCCCCACGCCGCCGCGGGCATGTCGTCCAATCTGGTGGGCACCGGCTTCGTGGTGCATCGCGACGTGATGGACGAGCTGGGCGGATGGAACACCGAGACCATCTGCGAGGATTCGGAATTCGCGGCCATCTGCGCGCGCATCGGCGTGCGCATCGCGTGGGTCTACGAGGCGCTGAGCTATGACGAGCAGGTGACGGACTTCAAACTGTCGCTGATTCAGCGAGTGCGCTGGTGCCGCGGAATGGTCATGACCGCGCGCCGATACACGAAGGATCTGCTTCGCCGCGACTGCCCCAACCGCAAGGTGGCGCTGGACTTCGCCATGGTGCTGATTCTGTCCCACACCGCGCCGCTGTCCATGCTGCTGTCGATTCTGTCGCTGCCGTTTCAGAACCGGCTGATGCTGCTGATGACCCTCGGAAGCCTCGCCCTGTCCATCGTGGGCATGATCTTCCTTGCCATCCTGCTGTGCATCCTCGGCGGCTACTCCGTGCGCCGTATGCTTCCGACGATTCTGCTGTATCCCCTCTACACCGCCTCATGGTTCCCGCTCCAGCTCGCCGCCCTCTTCCTGCCCATCAGGAGCTGGAAGCCCATCCCGCATCAGGGCGGAGAGGTCGAAGATCTGGCGGCATAAAGAAGAAAATGAAGCCGTTCGCTCCAAATTCAAATGGAACGAACGGCTTTCTGCATGCGGAGATGATAGCGAGCTGTTTATCTTACTCAGGTCCTGCTCAGGCTCAAGCGGCGACCAAAGGCTGAAAACCTGAAGGCTTTCAGGTCGCTTCGCGACTGCCCGAGACGAATTGAAAATTCGGCTCGGGCACCTTCGCCGCGCCGAGCGCGTCACCATAACGCGGCAGCAACTGCCCGCAGGCTCAGCTTACTCAGGCCCTGCTCAGGCTCGGCGCGGCGACCACCGCCGCGCCGAGCCGTCAGTTACTGCAAAGAAAACCCCAGAAACGAAACGCAGCGGTCAAGCGGCGACCATCGCCGCGCCGAGCGCGTCGCTATAACGCGGCAGCGACTGCCTGCAAGCTCAGCTTGCCAAAAAATCGCGGATGCGGGTCATGCCTTCGACGATGTTCTGGCGGCTGACGGCGTAGCTGAGGCGGATGTAGTGGTCGTCGCCGAAGGCGAGGGCGGGAACAACGGCGACGCGCTTTTCGTTGAGGAGATGCTCGGCGAAGCTGGTGGAGCCGTCGATGAGCCGGCCGGCGACGGTGCGGCCGATGATCTGCTCGATGTTGACCATGATGTAGAACGCACCCTTGGGCAGCTTGCAGGAGAGCCCCTCGGTCTCGTTGACGAGGCGGTACATCAGGCGGCGGCGGGCGTTGTATTCGTCGATCATGGAGCGAATGTACTTGTCGCCGCAGGAGATGGCCGTGGCGGCGGCGTACTGGGCGATGGAGTTGGCGTTGGACGAGGCGTGGCTCTGGAAGGAGGTCATGGCCTTGATGATCTCCTTGGGGCCGGCGGCGTAGCCGATGCGCCAGCCGGTCATGGCATAGGTCTTGGAAACGCCGTTGACGATGATGGCCTGCTTCTTGATCTCCGGGCCGAGGGAGGCGATGCAGCAGTGCTTTTCGTCGTCGTAGATGAGCTTTTCGTAGATCTCGTCGGAGATGACGTAGAAGCCGCGCTCCACGGCCAGATCGGCGATGGCCTGAAGCTCCGCGCGGCTCCAGATGCAGCCGTTGGGGTTGTTGGGCGTGTTGATGACGAGCGCCTTCGTCTTGTCGGTGACGTAGGGACGCAGCATGTCGGCGGTGACGACGAAGTTGTTCTCCTCGCAGCCGCGCACCATCACCGGCACGCCGCCGGCCATGCGCACCATCTCGGGATAGCTCAGCCAGCAGGGCGCGGGCAGAAGCACCTCGTCGCCGGGATTGAGCAGCACGCTCAGGGCCGTGAAGATGGACTGCTTCGCGCCGCTGGAGACGATCACCTCCGCGGGCGTGTAGTCCACGCCATTGTCCAGATGGAACTTTTCGCAGATTTTCTGGCGCAGATCCAGCGTGCCCGCCACGGGCGTGTAGCGCGTGATGCCCGCGTCGATGGCGAATTTACCCGCGTCGTTGATGTATTCCGGCGTGCAGAAGTCCGGCTCGCCGGCGGAAAAACCGATCACGTCCATGCCCTCGGCGCGCAGCTGCTTGGCGCGCGCGTCGATGACCAGCGTGACGGAGGGAGAAATCGCGAGAGCGCGTTCGGAGAGAGTAAGCGGCATAAAAAGCACATCCTTTCGGCGGCGAAAGCCGCGCGGAATTCATATTGATATTTTATGCGATTGCTAGAACCAGATTCACGCTTGATTGCGCGCAGTTTTGGTTAATAAATGAATAATTGCGAATGCAATCCTGCAAAATAAAAACTGCAATGCAGCAACGGCACTTTTATTGAGATGATAACGGAATCAGGGTTTGAAGTTTTGCCGGGAATATGATATACTGAAATGGTCCCGATATTTCCAGACGCACATGGAGGAAGAGCATGGAACTGAAAAAGAAGAGCGTGGAGCAGATCAAGGAAGAGCTGCTCGAAAAGCTGAGCACGACTTTCGGCTGCGGCATCGAAGAGGCGACGGACGAGCAGGTCTATCAGGCGCTGGCCATGATGGTTCGCGACGAGGTGATGCAGCGCCGCAGCGTCTCAAGGGGCGTGCGCAAGCAGACGGGATCGAAAAAGGTGTATTACCTCAGCGCCGAGTTTTTGGTGGGCCGCGCGCTGTACAATAATATGGTCAATCTGGTCAACGAGGGCAACTATCTCAAGGCGCTGGACGAGCTGGGTATCGACAAGAGCGTGATCTTCGAGGAGGAGCCGGAGCCGGGCCTGGGCAACGGCGGCCTCGGCCGTCTGGCCGCGTGCTTCCTGGATTCGCTGACGACGCTGAAGCTGCCGGCCATGGGATGCAGCATCCGCTACGAGTTCGGCCTGTTCCGCCAGAAGCTGGTGGACGGCTATCAGGTGGAGGTGCCGGACAACTGGCTGGACTGGGGCAATGTGTGGGAGATCCCGCGCCCGGAGCAGACGGTGGAGGTGCACTTCGGCGGAAGGGTCGTGCCCTACGACGACCACGGCCGCATGCGCTTTGCCCATGAAAACTACACCACCGTGCTGGCCGTGCCCTACGACATTCCCACGCTGGGCTACGACACGACGATGGTCAACTTCCTGCGCGTGTGGTCGGCGCGCTCACCCAAGCAGATCGATATGCAGTCGTTCAACTCGGGCCAGTACGTCAAGGCCATGGCCGAGCGAGAGCTGGCGGAGGTCATTTCCAAGATTCTCTATCCCAACGACGACAGCTATCAGGGCAAGGAGCTGCGCCTGAAGCAGCAGTACTTCTTCTCATCCGCGTCGGTGCAGTACGCCGTGAGCGACTTCCTGAAGGTCTACGGCCCCAACTGGAGCATCTTCCCGGACAAGGTGGCCATTCACATCAACGATACCCATCCCGCGGTGGCCATCCCCGAGCTGATGCGCGTGCTGATGGACGAGCACGATCTGGGCTGGGACGAGGCGGAGGACATCTGCCGCCGCACCTTCGCCTACACGAACCACACGGTGCTGCAGGAGGCGCTGGAGCGCTGGCCCGAATCGCTGTTCGCCGAGACGCTGCCGCGCATCTACATGATTCTGCAGGAGATGAACCGCCGGCTGTGCGAAAAGCTCTGGAAGTCCTATCCCGGCCAGTGGGAGCGCATCGGCCACATGGCGATTCTGGGCTATAATCAGGCCCACATGGCCAACCTCTGCGTGGCCTACGCCCATTCGGTCAACGGCGTTTCGGCCATTCACACGGACATCCTGAAGAAGCAGACCTTCCACGACTTCTACATCCTCGAGCCGCAGAAGTTCGTGTCCATCACCAACGGCATCACCCATCGCCGTTGGCTGATTCAGTGCAATCCCGGGCTTTCGTCCCTCATCGACGAGGCCATCGGCGACGGCTGGCGCAAGGACATGGATCAGCTGATCCGGCTGAAGTCCTTTGCCGACGACGCGGCCTTCCGGGAGAAATTCGCGAAGATCAAGGCCGAGAACAAGCTGCGGCTGGCCGAGCATGTGCGCCGCCAGCAGGGAATTGAGATGAATCCCGACAGCCTGTTCGACGCGCAGGCCAAGCGCCTGCACGAATACAAGCGCCAGCTGATGAACGCGCTGGGCATTCTGATGCGCTACAACGAGATCGCCGCCAACCCGGACAGGACGTACCTGCCGCGCACCTACATCTTCGGCGCGAAGGCCGCCCCGGGCTATCAGCGCGCGAAGCTGACCATCAAGCTCATTAACTCCATCGCCGACATGGTGCGCAGGCATCCCGTCGCGTCGAAGTACATCGACGTGGTGTTTCTGGAGAACTACTCCGTGTCGCAGGCCGAGGTGCTGATGCCCGCGGCGGAGCTGTCCGAGCAGATTTCCACCGCCGGCAAGGAGGCCAGCGGCACCGGCAACATGAAGTTCATGATGAACGGCGCGGTGACCATCGGCACCATGGACGGCGCGAACTGCGAAATCCACGACGCGGTGGGCGCGGAGAACATCTACATCTTCGGCCTGACCGCCGAGCAGGTGGAGCGCGGCTATTCCAGCTATCGCTCCTATGAGATCTACGAGACGAATCCCGCCATTCGAAAGGCGCTGGAGCAGCTCATCGACGGCACGCTCTGCCCGGAGCATCCCCGCATGTTCCAGGAGATCTATCACGCGCTGCTGTTCGGCGACGGCGGCGGAATGGCCGACCCCTACTTCGTGCTGAAGGATCTGCCCCAGTACATGGCGGCGCAGAAGAAGATCGACGGCGACTACACCGACAAGGATCTGTGGCTGCGCAAGGCCGTGCTGAACACGGCGTGCTCCGGCGGATTCTCCTCCGACCGCACCATTCGCGAGTACAACGACAAGATCTGGCACCTGAAGCCGCTGAACCTGTAAAGAAAAGTCTGCGCGCGCGGAGCAGCATGCCCCGCGCGCATTTTGGAGCGAACTGACCATGCGACTGTATCACGATTCCCACCGCCCCGACGACCGCAGCCCCGGCGGTGCGCAGCCCTGCAAAACGCCCGTGACCCTTCGACTGACCGCCGAGGAGGTCGATAAGGCGACGCTGCGCGTCTGGTGGCAGAGCCGGGAGGAGCTCTTTCCCATGACCGAGATCGCGCCCGGGCGCTATGAGGCGACGATTTCGCTGCCCGATTCGCCGGGACTGATGTGGTATTACTTCATCGGCGAGCGCAATGGGGAGAGACTGTATCTGGGCAACGCCATGGACGGCATGGGCGGCACGGGCGTGGAATCGCCCACGGAGCCCAAGTCCTATCAGGTCACGGTGTACGATCCCGCCTATCGCACGCCCGAATGGCTGCGCGACGGCGCGATGATGCAGATTTTCCCCGACCGCTTCCGCGCGTCCCATCCCGCCGACCCCGCGCTGCTGCCGCCGGGCGGATTCTATCACGCATGCTGGGACGAGGATCCCATCCTCGTGGCTGACGACCGCAGCGGCGACTATCTCGCCAACGATTTCTTCGGCGGCGATCTGAAGGGAATCGAGGAAAAACTGGACTACATCGCGGGTCTGGGCGTGACGGTGCTGTATCTGAATCCCGTCTTTCAGTCGGCGAGCAACCATCGCTACAACACCGGCGACTACCACAGAATCGATCCCATGCTGGGCACGGAGGCGGACTTCGCGTCCCTCTGCCGCGCGGCGGGGGAGAGGGGAATCCGCGTGGTGCTGGACGGTGTGTTTTCCCACACCGGCTCGGACAGCAGATACTTCAACAAAAACGGAAATTACGGCTCCGGCGGCGCGTATCGCGACGAGCATTCGCCCTATGAGAAGTGGTATCGCTTTGAGCACTGGCCGGAGAAATACGACTGCTGGTGGGGCGTCAAGACGCTGCCCAATGTGAACGAGATGGAGCCGTCCTACCGCCGGTACATCATCTCGGATGCGGACAGCGTGATCGCCCACTGGATGCGCGCGGGCGCGTCGGGCTGGCGGCTGGACGTGGCCGACGAGCTGCCCATGGAATTCCTGCGCCAGCTGCGCAGCCGGGAAAAGGGCATCAACGGCGACGCGGCGCTCATCGGCGAGGTCTGGGAAGACCCGAGCAACAAGGTCGCCTATGGCGAGGAGCGATGCTACTGTCTGGGCGACACGCTGGACAGCACGATGAACTATCCGCTGCGCGACGCGGTGCTGCTGTTCCTGCGCTGCCGCATTGGCGCGGGCGCGTTCGTCCGGCGGGTGGAGAGCATGCTGGAGAACTGGCCGAAGCCGTTTCTCTATTCTCAGATGAACCTGCTGGGCAGCCACGACAAGCCCCGGGCGCTGGCGGTGCTGGCCGAGGCGGGCAATCTGGAGCCCGGCCGCAGCCGCCGGCACGCCTTCGATCTGTCCGAGGCGGACTATCGCCACGGAAAGCGGCGGCTGATCGCCGCGTGGCGGACGATCTGCGCCATGCCCGGCATTCCCTGCGTCTATTACGGCGACGAGGCGGGGCTGTACGGCATGACCGACCCCTTCTGCCGCGGAACCTATCCATGGGGCCGCGAGGACGAGGAGCTGATGGGTGAATACCGCGATGCGCTGAGCCGCAGGCGCGCTTCCATGGCGCTGCGCACCGGCGAGACGGCGCTGGAGGCCCGCGGCAGCGACGTGGTGCTGATCCGGCGCGCCATCCGCGGCGGCCGCGACGCGTTCGGGCGCGCGGCGGCGGACGAGACGGCGGTTCTGGCCGTCAATCGCGCGGCGGAGGCGCGCGCCATCGAATGGAACGGCGGGACGCTTTCGATTTCCGCGGAGAGCGCCGTCTGGCTGGAGGAGAAAATCAATGCGCGGCCCGCTGCCGCGTCGGAGGAATGCATATGAACCACGAGGAGATCATCAGCCGGGTCATCCGGCAAATGGACGCGCAGGAGCGCATCGGCTGCTGCGAGCTGCCCAACCGCCGCAAGATCGTCGAGATCATCAGCGATATTCAGGCGTTCATGTTTCCCGCCTTTTCTCAGGAGGAATGCCTCTCCGAGCGGATGCTGCTGGAGAAGATTTACTGGGAGCTGACCCATCAGATTCGCCGGGCGCTGAAGTTCGCCGGGCGCACGGAGATGGATCCCGAGGCCGCGGCGGACGCGTTTCTGAAGGAGATTCCCAACATCTACGCCATGCTGCTGAAGGACGTGGAGGCGCTCTACGAGGGCGATCCCGCCGCAGGCAGCCGCGAGGAGGTCATTCTGGCCTATCCCGGTTTCTTCGCCATCCTCGTCTACCGCATCGCCCACGTGCTCTATGAGATGAAGGTGCCCATCCTGCCGCGCATCATGACCGAGTTCGTCCATCAAAAGACGGGCGTGGACATTCACGCGGGCGCGAAGATCGGCGAGTACTTCTTCATCGACCACGGCACCGGCATCGTCATCGGCGAGACCACGGTCATCGGCGACCATGTGAAGCTGTATCAGGGCGTGACGCTGGGCGCGAAGAGCTTCGAGCTGGACGAGGACGGCAACCCGGTCAAGGGCATCAAGCGCCATCCCAACATCGGCAGTCACGTGGTCATCTACGCCAACGCCACCATCCTCGGCGGCACCACCACCGTGGGCGACCACTGCGTCATCGGCGGCAACGTCTGGCTGACCCACTCGGTGGAGCCGGGACAGACGGTGTATTATAAGGAAAAGTGAGCCCTGCGCGGCGAGCGTTCTCCCAACGCCCACCGCGCTTTTTTGTCGTTTTCTCCATGCTCGGCGCGGTTTGTGCATGGCGTTTTCGGCGGCGCGCAGGTATACTGAAAGAGGACGGATTTTGCGCGGGGAGCATTGCAATTCGCGGTGAAATCGCCTATAATGGAACCGAAAGCGGCGGGCGGACAAAGCGCCGCCGCGGCGGAGATCGAAAGGGAAATATTGCATAAAAGGAGAAAAACACATGAGATTTCGTCAGGTGCATCTGGATTTCCACACCTCCGGGCTGATTCCCGAGATCGGCGGCAGATTCGACAAGGCGCAGTTTCAGAAGGCGCTGAAGCTGGGCCACGTCAATTCCATCACCGTCTTCTCCAAGTGCCATCACGGCTGGGCCTATCATCCCTCCACGGCCAACGTCACCCATCCCAACCTCCATTTCGACCTGCTGGGCGCGGAGCTTGAGGCCTGCCGGGAGATCGACGTGAACGCGCCGGTGTATCTCAGCGCCGGTCTGGACGAGAAGGAGGTGCTGGAGCATCCCGAATGGCTCAACGTGAGTCCCTACGGCGTGGAGACCAATACCTTCACCCAGCCTCACTACCACCTGATGTGCTACAACACGCCCTATCTGGACAAGCTGGCCGCGCAGGTGGAGGAGGTCATGCAGCGCTACAATCCCTGCGGCATCTTCCTGGACATCTCCGATGTGCGCATGTGCGTGTGCGCCAGCTGCGTCAAATCCATGCGGGAGAAGGGCATGGATCCTCAGAACATGGACGATGTGAAGCGCCACGGCGAGATGGTCTACGCCAACTACTGCCACCGCATGGAGCAGGCGGTGCGCAGGTATTCCGCCACGGCGACCATCTTCCACAACGCGGGCCACATCGCCCACGGTCGTCGGGACATGGCCGATTACGACACCCATCTCGAGCTGGAGAGCCTGCCCACCGGCGGTTGGGGCTACGACCATTTCCCCATGTCCGCGGCCTATGTGCGTACCATCGGAAAGGACTTCCTGGGCATGACCGGCAAGTTCCACACCACCTGGGGCGAGTTCGGCGGCTTCAAGCATCCCAACGCGCTGATCTACGAGACGGGCCTTTCGCTGGCCTGCGGCGCGGCCATCTCCATCGGCGACCAGATGCATCCCAGCGGAGAGCTGAACGAGAGCACCTATCGCCTGATCGGCCGGGCCTACGAGCTGGTGGAGCAGAAGGAGCCCTACTGCGAGGGCGCGAAGAATCTGGCGGACATTGCCGTGCTCAGCTGCGAGGCCATGCTGGGCGGCGGCATGCACAGCGCGGGCGAGGACAGCAACGTGGGCGCGTGCCGCATCCTGCTGGAGGGCAAGCATCTGTTCGATTTCGTCGACGAGCAGGCGGACTTCGCCCGCTATAAGCTGCTGATTCTGCCGGATAAGATTCGCCTGTCCGAGGCGCTGGCCCAGCGGCTGCGCGCCTATGTCGACGAGGGCGGCCGGCTGCTGCTCACCGGCGAATCCGGCCTGAACGAGGAAGGCACGGCCTTCGCGCTGGACGTGGGCGCGGACTTCGCGGGCATGAACGAGTTTAAGCCCGACTATCTGGTGCCCGACTTCAAAACCGTCAACGGCCGCACGGAATACGTCATGTATTCTCAGGGCGAGAAGCTCGAAAACATCACCGGCGAGGTGTTCGCGCACCGTCAGGCGCCCTATTTCAACCGCGGCGCGTTCCACTTCAGCTCCCATCAGCACACGCCCAACGACGTGTCCGCGCCGCTGCTGCCCGCCGCGGTGAAGAAGGGCAATGTGGCCTACATCGGCTGGAGCATCTTTGAGGACTACGCCACCAAGGGCGAGCTGATCGTCAAGGAGCTGGCGCTGAAGGCCGTCGAGCTGCTGCTGGGCGACGCGCGCACCGTGCGCACGAGCCTGCCCGACCGCGGCGTGATTACCGTCACTCGTCAGGCAAATCGCGAGGTCGTCCATCTGCTGTTCGCCCACACCACCGTCCGCGGCAAGGGCGTGGAGGTCATTGAGGACGCGGTGCCGCTGCGCGACGTGCGCGTGGCGCTGCGCCGCGCGTCGAAGCCGTCGAAGGTGTTCCTCGCGCCTCAGGGCGAGGCCATCGACTTCGAATGGGACGGCGAGCGCGTGCGCTTCACCGTGCCCGAGGTGACGCTGCATCAGATGGTCGCCGTGGAGGACTGATAGGGAGAATCGGCGAAGAGCGCGGCATGGCCGCGCTCTTCGCGCGCCTGCACAGATTCGACCCGAAAACGCATATCTCCTGCACAAAACAGTACTTGCGCGCTTGAAAAAAGTCGATGGTTTTGCTATAATATCTCTGCAAGTCCGAACGGACAGAAAACAATTAGGAGGAACCTGAAATGAAGAAGATCCTTACGGTTCTGGTGGCTCTGGCCATGGTTCTCTCCGCTTTCGGCATGACCGCCATGGCGGAAGAGACCCACAAGATCGGCATTCTCGCGCCGGCGACGACCCACGGCTGGGTGGGCGGCGTGACCTACTTCGCGCAGCAGGCTGCGGACGAGAGCGGCGTGGATTACACGCTGCTGACCTCCTCCAACGCCGACGAGATGTCCTCTCAGATCGAGCAGCTGATGCAGCAGGGCGTGGAAGCCATCGTCGTGTGGCCCCAGTTCACCGGCGTGGAGACCGCCGCGGAGATGGCGCTCGAGCAGGGCATCATCATCTACAACTTCGACCTGATCATCGACGTGGATGAGAAGTACGCCGACAACATGTACGTCCTGACCGGCGACAACTACGGCATGGGCGTCGCGGGCGCGAAGTACATCGTCGATAAGATCGGCACCGAAGGCACCGTCCTCGTGATGGATGTTCCCACCTCCGGCAATGTGGGCGCGGATCGCAAGGCCGGCTTCATGGACACCATCGCCGAGCTGGCTCCAGACATGGAGCTGGTGACTATTTCCACCGAGTTCAACCGCGAAGCCGGTCTGAAGGACATGGCCGACGCGCTGACCGCCAATCCCCAGATTGACGCCGTGTTCTCCATGGACGACGAAACCTCCATCGGCGCGCTGCAGGCCATCGCTGAGGCCGGCCGCACCGACGTGAAGGCCATCACCGGCGGCGGCGGCTGCCAGGAGTACTTCAAGCTGATGAGCGACGAGAAGTACGCCGACATCTGGGTGGCTTCCGCGCTGTATTCCCCGGACATGATCGTGAGCTGCGTCGAGAACGCCATCGCGGTTCTGAACGGCGAAGAAGTTGAACACACCATCGTGCTTCCCTCTGAAATCGTCGACCGCGACAACGTCGCCGACCATCTGGACGCCAATTCTCCCTACTGATTCGCAGGTTGCGCGGAGGAGCCGAAAGGCTCCTCCGCTTGGTCGTGTTTTGCAAGGATTTTTCCATGGAATTTCGCGGCGCTGCGCCGCTTTTTCGGTTGATTGAACGAGTAATTTCGCGCAAGGGCGCTTTGATATAAATATCCTCTTCCAAACGGGAGCGTGCAATATGTCTCTGAGCATGTCCGGCATCGACAAGGCGTTCGGTGCGAACAAGGTGCTGAAGGGCGTGGATTTTTCGCTGAAGGACGGCGAGATTCGCGCGCTGATCGGCGAAAACGGCGCGGGCAAGACCACGCTGATGAACATTCTGGGCGGCGTGCTGCGGCAGGACGCGGGCGAGATCCGCATCGACGGTCGAAACGCCGCTTTTTCCGCGCCTAAGGATTCGCTGGACGCGGGCGTCGCGTTCATCCATCAGGAGCTGAATCTGGTCAACGACCTGAACATCTACGAAAACCTCTTCCTCGGCCGCGAGCTGAAGAAGGGCGCGCGCCTCGACCGCAAAGCTATGGCGGCGCGTACCCGCGAGGTGCTCGGCCGGCTGCATGTGGAGCTGGATCCCGCCATGCCGCTGAGCGCGCTGGACGCGTCCTACAAGCAAATTGTGGAGATCGCCCGGGCACTGCTGTTTCAGGCAAGAATCATCATCATGGACGAGCCGACGACCTCGCTGACCGAGGTGGAGATCGGCCGCGTGTTCGATATGATGCGCGCCGTGCGCGCCGAGGGCGTGTCCATCGTGTTCATCTCCCACAAGCTGGGCGAAGTGCTGACCATCTGCGATTCCTTCACGGTGCTGCGCGACGGCGCGGTGGCGCGGCAGGGCGACGTGGACGGCAGCGTGACCGAGCGCGATCTGGCGCGATGGATGGTGGGCCACGACGTGCGCACCGAGAAGCTCCAGCGGAGGATGAATCTGGGCGATGAGATGCTCCGGGTGGAGAGGCTCAGCCGCGGGCGCGAGTTTCAGGACGTGTCCTTTTCGCTGCGCGCGGGGGAAATTCTCGGCTTTACGGGCCTGCTGGGCGACGGCCGCAGCGAGCTGTTCCAGTCCATTTTCGGCGTGACGCCGGATTTCGAGGGAAGGATGTTTGTCGAAGGAAAGGCGCTTCACCCGCGCTCGACCACGCAGGCCTTCGGCGCGGGGCTGGGCTATGTGCCGCGCAACCGCAAGGAAAACGGCATCCTGAAGGATCTGTCCATTCTGGAAAACGGCTCCATCGTGACCTACGGCCGCTTCAGCCGCGGCGGATGGATCGACCATAAGCGCATCCGCGAAAGCTTCGACCGAGAGGTCAGGGAGATGTCCATCAAGCTGACCGACGAGGACGATCTCATCACCAGCCTCTCCGGCGGCAACCAGCAGAAGGTGGTGCTGGCCAAGTGGCTCAGCGCCGACCCGAAGGTGATGATCTTCGACAATCCCACTCAGGGCGTGGACGTGGGCGCGAAGGAGGACATCTACGACATCATCCTGCGGCTGGCCGAAAAGGGCGTGGCGGTGGTCATTCTCTCCAGCGAGGCCAAGGAGATCATTCGCCTGTGCGACCGCGCGCTGGTGATGTATCACGGCCGCGTCAGCGGCGAGCTGACGGAAGCGCAGATGGACGAACATACGATTATGCTGCTCGCCACGGGCGGGTCGCTTTGATGGGGGACGGCATCATGAAAAAGACGAAGATTTTCGGAATTGCGATTCTCATTCTCGCCATCGTCGTGGCGGGCGTGGGCGTGGCGGCGGATCTGGCCAAGAAGGGCGACGGCGCGTTCGCCAGCCGTCTGGCCGAGGCGCGCGCTGCAGTGGAGACGGTCAACGCCAACGCCAAGGCCGTGAAGAACGTCGCGGCCATGGACAAGAAGATCGCCGCCGCCGAGACGAAGCTCGACGAGGCCGCCGAGGCGGCGCGGCAGGCGCTGGACGGCGCGAACGCGCTGGACGCGGCCATTGCCTCCGGCGCGAGCGGCGACGCGGACGTGGACGCGCTGCGCGCGGCGCTGGAAAAGCTGGGCGATGGCTCGGCGGCGGCGCGGGCGTTTGAAAAGACCTTTAATCTGGACAGTGCGGCGCTTTCGGAGGCGCTGGACGGCGTGGACGGCGGCGTCGCCGATCTGACGGCGCTGGCGGACGAGAAGGAGCTGGCGCTCTATCAGGCGCTGGTGGACGATTCCTTCGCGGCGGTGTCCGGGGCAGAGAGCGCGGTGGACGGCGCGCGGGAGAGCGCGGAGAAGATCTGGTCGCTCATCGGCCAGTCCGCGGAGCTGGAGGCCGCGACCGTCACCGGGCAGCCCGAATGCGCGGATGTGGATGCCTGCCGCGCGGCGCTTCAGTCGCTGCTTGCGCGCGCGGAGGAAATGGACGCGTACCGGGCGGAGATGGATCAGTGGCGCAAAGAGGCCGACGCTGCGGCGGCCGAGGCCTCCAAGGCGAGCGTCTCCGCGATGGATCGGATGGTCATCGCGCTGGCAGACAACTTCATCGGCGTGCTGTTCACCGCCGCGCTGCTGCTGATTCTGGCGCTGGTGATGCTGTTCCTGAGCGACGCCTTCCGCCGCCAGTGGACGAAGAACCCCGTGTTCTCCGTGGGCATGGCACTGATCGTGATGCTGATTTTCCAGACCTATGCGCTGGGCTTCGGACAGGGCTCTGTGGGCGCGTGGGCGAAGTTCTGGTTTGACAATACCTTCAACGTGCTGCGCGCCAACACCTCCGTGGGCATGATCGCGCTGGGCATGACGCTGGTCATCATCACCGGCGGCATCGACCTGGCCGTGGGCTCGACGCTGGCCGGCGTGGGCACGATTCTGATGACACTCATCGACACGGGCGAGCACGGCGTGCTGGTGCGCCTGGGCATCACGGGAACGCCGGCCTTCGCCATTGGCATTGTGCTGGCGCTGATCTCCGGCATGGTTATCGGCGGCCTGATCGGACTGCTGGTCACCAAGGGCCGCGTGCCGCCGTTCATCGTCACGCTGGGCGTCATGAACGTGGTGCGCTCGGTGGCGCAGTATTTCACCAAGTCCTATACGCCCACCGTTCCCAAGGAGTTCGAGGCCATCGCCAACACGATGGTGCTGGGTCAGCGGCCCATGACCATTCTGTACTGGCTGGTGCTGGCGGTGATCTTCTATCTGGTGATGAAGAACACGGCCTTTGGCCGCCATGTCTACGCCGTGGGCTCCAACGAGCGCACGACGCGGCTGTCGGGCATCAACACCGACCGGGTGAAGCGCTGGGTCTACGCCATCAACGGCCTCGTCGTGGCGGTGGCCGCGGTGTCGCAGTTGTCCCGACTGGGCGGCATGGACGTGGCCAGCGCCGGCAGCGGCTATGAGCTGGACGCCATCGCGGCGGTGGTGGTGGGCGGCACGGCCATGTCCGGCGGCCGCGGCTCCATCATCGGAACGGTGCTGGGCGTGCTCATCATCGGCATCATGAACAACCTGCTTATTCTGCTGGGCGTGGACTCATTCCTGACCGACGCGTTCAAGGGCGCGATCGTCGTCGCCGCGGTGCTGATGCAGCGCAAGGAGGCAAACGCGTAATTCGTTTTTCCCGGGCGACGAATGCCGTCCGGGTTTTCCATTATAATATGGGCAACACCGCACAATTCGGCGGTGCGTCCGGCTCTGTCTTTTCCGTCCTCTGCGGCATGCGGATTCCTCGATTACCCTCCGGTAAACCTTCGGAATTTGCATCTGACGAAAAAGCCGTTCGCCGGCCAATCACTTCATCTGTTCGGCGTTACCTGAGATTTGCAGGAGGCAAGCCATGGATGTTCAAAAAATCATCTCTCAAATGACACTGGAGGAAAAGACGGCGCTGCTCAACGGTAAGGATTTCTGGCATCTGAAGGGCGTGGAGCGGCTGGGCGTGCCGTCGGTGATGGTGACGGACGGCCCTCACGGACTGCGCAAGCAGCAGGCGAGCGCGGACCATCTGGGCCTGAACGCGTCGGTGCCGGCTACGGCCTTCCCCACGGCGTCGGCCACGGCCTGCTCCTTCGACCGCGAGCTGCTCTATCAGATGGGTCAGGCGCTGGGCGATCTGTGTCAGGAGGAGGACGTGTCCGTCATCCTCGGCCCCGGCGCGAACATCAAGCGCTCTCCGCTGTGCGGCCGTAACTTCGAGTACTTCTCCGAGGATCCCTATCTGACGGGTGAGATGGCCGCGGCGCACATCAGGGGCGTGCAGAGCCGCAATGTGGGCACGAGCCTGAAGCACTTCGCCATGAACAATCAGGAGCATCGCCGCCTGAGCGTCAGCGTGGAGGCCGACGAGCGCACCATGCGCGAAATCTACCTCACCGGCTTCGAAAAGGCCGTGCGTCAGGCCAAGCCCTGGACGGTCATGTGCTCCTACAACAAGATCGGCGGCGTGTATTCCAGCGAGAACCGCTGGCTGCTGCGCGATCTGCTGCGTGGCGAGTGGGGCTTCGACGGCTACACCATGACCGACTGGGGCGCATGCGCCGACCACGTCAAGGGCGTGCTGGCGGGCATGGATCTGTCCATGCCGTCGCTGGGCGATGCTGCCGACGCGGAGCTGGCGCAGGCGGTGCGCGACGGCCGCGTGCCCGAGAGCGTGGTGGACGAGGCCGTGAAGGAGATCCTCACCATCATCGACCGCTATGTGACCAACCATAAGAAAGATCCCGACTTCTCGCTGGGCGTGCAGCACCATCTGGCGCGCAAAATAGCCCGGGAGAGCGCGGTGCTCCTGAAGAACGACAGCGCGCTGCCGCTGAAGAGCTCGGGCAGGATCGCGTTCATCGGCGCGTTCGCCGAAACGCCGCGCTATCAGGGCGGCGGCAGCTCGCACATCAACGCCTCGGAGACGACCTCCGCTTTGCAGGCGGCGCGCTCGGTGGCGCAGGTGCGCTATGCGCAGGGCTATCATACCGACAGCAGCAAAACGGACGCGGCGCTGCGGGACGAGGCGGTGAAGCTGGCGCAGGAATCCGACGTGGCCGTGGTGTTCGCCGGACTGCCCGACGCGTTCGAGTCCGAGGGCTTCGACCGCGCGCACATGCGCATGCCCGACTGCCAGAACGAGCTGATCGACGCGGTCTGCGCGGTGTGCAAAAAGGTGGTCGTGGTGCTCCACAACGGCGCGCCTATCGAGCTTCCGTGGTTCGACAGGGTGCAGGCGGTGCTGGAGATGTATCTGGGCGGTCAGGCCGTGGGCGGCGCGGCGGTGGATCTGCTGTTCGGCGCGGTTTCGCCCTGCGGCAAGCTGGCCGAGACCTTCCCGCTGCGGCTGGAGGACAACCCGTCCTATCTGAATTTTCCCGGGGACGGAGACCATGTGCGCTATGCCGAGGGACTGTACGTTGGCTACCGGTGGTATGATGCGCGGAAGATGTCCGTGCGCTTTCCCTTCGGCTTTGGCCTGAGCTACACGACCTTCGAGTATTCCAATCTGCGCCTCAGCACGGAGAAGCTGGGCGCGGACGGAACGCTGGAGGTCAGCATGGACGTGACCAATACCGGCAAATTCGGCGCGAAGGAGATCGTTCAGCTCTACGTGGCCAGCGCTCACGACGGCGTTTCCCGTCCGGTACAGGAGCTGAAGGGCTTCGAGAAGGTCTACGTCGCGCCCGGCAAGACCGAGACGGTGACGATGGCGCTGGATCGCCGCGCGTTCAGCTATTTCAACACGGACATTCACGACTGGTATGCCGAGGACGGCGCGTATGAGATTCGCATCGGCGCGTCCTCCCGGGATATTCGCCTGACGGCGAAGGTGGAGCTGACCGGCGCGAAGCCGCTGCCGGTGCGCGTCACGGCGGACACGACCATCGGCGACCTGATGCGCATTCCCGGCGCGGACAGGCTGATTGCGCAGGTGATGGGCGCGATGGGCGACGCCTTCGGCGGAGGCGACACGCCGGATCTGGGCGAGGGCGCGGACGCGATGATGGCGGCGATGATCGAGGGCACGCCGCTGCACTCCTGCAAGTCCTTCACGGGCGGCGCGTTCACCGACGAGATGATGAACGGCCTGATCGACGCGCTGAACGAAATGCAGAAATAAACAGAGATGAAGGGAAAGAGAGGCGGTGTGCGGTGAGGCGCTGCATTGCCATGGCCGGAATCGAGCATTGACAAAATCAGATTGGAGAGAAGAAAATGTCGATTCCGGGAAACAAAATCTATCCCCGCACGGGGGACAGTCAGACGGTTTATCTCAGAGACGTGGTGGACGACCCGCGCATCGAGGTTGGAGAATACACGATCTACAACGATTTCGTGCGCGATCCCAGGGACTTTGCACGCAACAACGTGCTGTATCACTATCCGGTCAACGGAGATCGGCTGAAAATCGGAAGGTTTTGCTCCATCGCCTGCGGGGCGAAGTTTCTGTTCAACAGCGCCAACCACGCGCTGAGCTCCCTTTCCACCTACACGTTTCCGATCTTCTATGAGGAATGGGGACTGGATCCGAAGCGCGTGGCTGACGCGTGGGACAATCGTGGCGACATCGTGCTCGGCAACGACGTGTGGGTTGGCTACGAGGCGGTGATCCTCTCCGGCGTGACCATCGGCGACGGAGCCATCGTGGGCGCGCGCGCCGTGGTGACGAAGGACGTGGAGCCGTACACCATCGTCGGCGGCGTGCCCGCCCGGCCGATTCGCCGGCGCTTCGACGAGGCGACGGTGGCGGAGCTGCGGCGGATGCGCTGGTGGGACTGGCAGCCGGAGAAAATCCGCCGGGCCATACCCTTCATTCAGCGCGGCGACGTGAGCGCGCTGCGCGCCATGGAGGAAGACGCATAAGTTTTGTCTGAAATGGTTGGAAGATCATAAGATGCTCCACCGCCGCCGCAGTCTGTTCTGCCGCGGCGGTTCTTGTGTTTGCAGCGGAATTGTGATAATATGGGAATGGAGCTTTTGCATCGCGGAAGGCCGTCCGCGAAATCTTTGCCGGGGAGAAGAGACATGTCCAAGCGCAGAATCTACACGCGGCCCATTACGAAGATAAGTCTGCATTGGATTTCGACGATTGAAATCTACGCCATTTTTGCGGCGATGGGGGCGTTGTTACTTTGGGATTGCTGCTGGCTGGGTGCGTTAAAATTGTTCTGGGAGAAGCACCGGCGAGTGGAATTGGCGGCGTCGTTCTGGGAGGGCTGGCGATTACAGCCATGCTGCTGATGCTCGGTTATGGGCTTGTGCAGACGCGAACTCGGCCGCCGTATCGATACTATAGGAAGCGCGGGATCGATTTTCCGAACTGCCTGAAGGGAAAACGTCTGACCTGCACCGATGGAGAGCACTATCTTTATTATGATGACAGGTGGTTTGTGGCGGCGCTGACCTTGGGTGCAAGCGCTCTCTGCGCGGACGTTGTCGATTTTTCCGTGCCCGCTACAGTGAAAGTGCAGTCAGCAAGAGGAGGTATCGTGCGCAAATACTATTTTCGCACGAACGATGGAAAGAGAATCTGCGTCCGGCTTGGACGACAGGTCAAGCCTTTTAAGAAGTGGGTTCAGGCGCATGGCGGGAGCATTGAGTGAAAATTTGTGCACGGCAGAAGAGAAAACGTCTCGGGCGGTGAAATGCCCGGGACGTTTTCTCTTTTTTGGATGGAAGAATCAGAACTCGGCTGTCCATCGGTATTCGGTGATGGGGCCGACGGGCTCGAAGCCGATTTTCTGATAGGCGCGGTTGGAGGAAGGGTTTCGCGCGTCGGCGTAGAGCATGGGCGCGGCTCCCTCGGAGAGAAGCCGCTCGTACAGCGAGGACACGAGCATTCCGGCGTAGCCGTGTCCGCGCCGGGCGCGGTCGGTGACGACGGTGTTGATGCGCGCGGTTTCGGCGTTTCGATGGGCGATCATGGCCATGGCGCAGACGGCTTCGTCCTTCCAGAGAAACAGGCTGTTCGAGCCGACGGCGGACTTGGCGAAGCTCAGCGCGGCTTCGTCGGGAATCTGCGAATGCTCGCCGTCCTCCACCAGCTGCTTCAGCAGCGATGCGACGGCGGGAACGTCCGCCTCCGTGGGGGAGGAAAGCTGGCCGCGGAGCGCAGGCCTGCGCACTTTGCGGCAGACGTAGGCGTTCATGGGCATGACCACCGCCGGCTGAAGGCCGCAGAGCGCCTTCGTCCGCTGGAAAACCGGCGCGCAGCGGTCGGGATCGGCGTTGACGTGGAGCGACGGGTTCAGGCGGATGCGCTCGGACAGGAACTGCGCCGCGGATTCGACGCTCTCCGCATCCATGGACGGCGCGAACCACGCCCACAGCGGCGTCTGGGGATTGCTTTGGAGGAGAATGCAGCTCTTCCGGTCGGTGTGCAGACAGGGGTTTTCCGATTCCAGAATCAGCTCGAAGAGGTTCATCGCGATGCGCTCGTCAGGCGAAAGCAGACGAAGGATGGCCTCCCGGGCAATGGAATGGTCCGACATGGAACAAACGCCTCTCTTTTTTGAAAAAATGGTTCGCAAAAGCCCCGCCACGTTTTTTCGCAGCGGGGCAAAGATTGCAGTCGTGCGACTGCGGGGAGATTAATCCTCGTCTTCCTCTTCGCGCTTGCAGGCTTCGACGATCTTCTTCGCGTCGGCTGCGGGCACTTCCTCGTAGCGCTCGAAGCTCATGGTGAAGGAGCCGCGCGCCTGGGTCATGGAGCGCAGGTCGGTGGCGTACTTGAACATCTCGGACAGGGGAGCCTCGGCGGTGACCCGCTGGAGGTCGCCCACCTTGTCCATGCCCATGATGCGGCCGCGGCGCTTGTTCATGTCGCCGATGACGTCGCCCATGTACTGATCCGGCACGTCCACTTCCACATGGTAGATGGGCTCGAGCAGGATCGGCATGGCGGTGGTCAGCTGCTTGAACGCGAGGCGGGCAGCGGTCTTGAACGCCATTTCAGAGGAGTCGACCGGATGGTAGCCGCCGTCGTACAGCTCGGCGGTCAGGCCCACCACGGGGAAGCCGGCCATCACGCCGTGCTTGATGTTGTCGCGCAGGCCCTTTTCGACCGCGGGAATGAAGTTGCGCGGGACGGTGCCGCCCACGACGGAATCCACAAAGTGGAACTCGGTGTCGTTGGGGTCGTCGTTGGGACGGAACTTGATCTTGACGTCGCCGAACTGGCCGTGTCCGCCGGACTGCTTCTTGTGGCGGCCTTCAACGTCGATGGCCTTGCGGATGGACTCGCGATAGGGAATCTTGGGATCCTGCAGCACGCACTCCGCGCCGAACTTGGCGGACAGCTTCTTCGCGATGACCTCGAGGTGCATCTCGCCCAGACCGGACAGCACGGACTCGGTGGTCTCGACGTTCTTCTCCAGCTTGATGGTCTGATCTTCCTCCATCAGGCGGTTCAGGCCCGAGAAGATCTTGTCTTCCTCGCCGGCCTTCTTGGCGTAGACGGCCTTGGAGATGCAGGGAGCCGGGAACTCCAGCTCGGCGAACTTCACCGGGTTGCTGGCGTCGCACAGGGTGTTGCCGGTGGCGACGGTCTGCAGCTTGGCCAGCGCGCACAGATCGCCCGCGCAGACCTTGGTGGTGGTGTTCTGCTTCTTGCCCTTCAGGAAGTAGATGGTGCCGGGCTTCTCGGTCTTTTCCGCGTTGGCGTTGTACAGCGTGACGTCGCCGGTCAGAACGCCGGAGGTGATCTTCATCAGAGACAGCTTGCCCACGAACGGGTCGGCCATGGTCTTGAACACGCGGGCGGAGAAGGGCTGGTCGTCGGCGCAGACGCGCTCAACGGTTTCGCCGGTCTTGGGGTTCACGCCCTCAAGCACGGTGCCCGCCGGAGACGGCATCAGGTCGATGATGTTGTCCAGCAGCTTGGAAAGGCCGACGCGGGTGGTGCCGGAGCAGCAGACCACGGGCACGACGGTGCCGTCCAGGATGCCCTTGCGCAGACCGTGCATCATCTCGTCGAAGGACAGCTCGCCCTCTTCGAAGAACTTCTCCATCAGCTCGTCGTCCGCGCCGGCGGCCGCTTCCATGATGGCTTCGCGCGCCGCTTCGACCTCGTCGGCGACGGACGCGGGGATGTCGATGGCCTTCAGGGTCTTGCCCTCGCCGGTGAACGCCTTGTTCTCCAGGACGCAGACCACGCCGGTGAACTTGCCGTTTTCAACGATGGGAACCTCGATGGGGGCGATGTGGCTGCCGTACTTGGCGGTGATGGTGCCCAGCGCCTTGGTGAAGTTGGCGTTCTCGCGGTCCATCTGGTTGATGACGATCATGCGGGAGGTGTGGGTCTTGTCGCACATGGCCCAGGCCTTCTCCGCGCCGACGGTCAGACCGGAGACGGCGCCCACGGTGATCAGAGCGGCTTCGCAGACGGCCATGGGGCCAACCTGCTCGCCGGCGAAATCAAAGTATCCGGGAATGTCGATCAGATTGATCTTGGTTTCCTTCCACTCCAGCGGAGCCATGGCCGCGGTGATGGAAATCTGACGGCGAATCTCTTCGGGATCGTAGTCCGTCGTGGTGGAGCCGTCCTCGACGCGGCCCTGACGGTCAATGGCGCCGGCGGTGAACAGCAGAGCCTCGACCAGCGTGGTCTTGCCTTCGCTGCCATGTCCGACGACGGAAAGGTTTCGGATATTCTTGGCCTGATAGTCTTTCATGGAAATTCCCCCTGTTTTATGTTCTCCTGCGTGGCTTCTTTGCGCAGGCTTGGCATTAGACGGAACGCGCCATATTCGCCATAGTATTTATATTTTAACAGAAAATCTCTCGTTTGAAAAGCCCTTTTTGAGCAGGAAATTTCCGATTTGGAGAGAAATTATGTAATATTCATGTTGATTTCAATGGCGTTGAGCCTTGGAGAACCGATTTTAGATGAAATTACGGAAAATTCTCGCCGGGATGGCGCTGGTCGCGACGCTCTGCATGCCGGCGTGCGCCTTTGACAGCCGGGAGGAGCTGCGCGCGGCCCGCGACGCGCTGGGGCAATGGCAGGGCGTGAGCGTCTATGCTCAGGCGCCGTCGGTGCGCGCGCCCTATGCGGCCGGCGCGCTGGATGAAAAACTGCTGGACGACGCGCTTGCGTATCTGAACTATCTGCGCGCGGTGGCGGGACTTGCGCCGGTGACGCGCAGCAAGCTCTACGATGCGCGCTGTCAGCACGGCGCGGCGCTGCTGGCGGCGCTGGACTACGCCGATCACAACGCGCCTCGCCCCGACGATATGGACGCCGACTTCTACGACACGGCCCACACGGCCACCTCGTCGTCCAATCTGGCCAAATTCAACTGGATGCGCCCGAGCATCCTCCGGGAGGGACTGGAGTACTTCGTGCGCGACGACGGCGACGCGAACCTAGTCGTGCTGGGGCATCGCCAGTGGCTGCTCAATCCTAAGATGGCCGAGACGGGCTTCGGGCTGGCCAATTCCGAATCGGGCATGAGCTACGTGCTGATGTACGCCCACGACATGGGCAACGCCGGCGCGCAGTGGGAGACGGTGTTCTGGCCGGCGGAGGGCGCGTTTCCGGTGGAGCTGATGCACGCAAACCTCGCATGGTCGGTTACGCTGAATGCCGGGGAATACGACCTCGTCCATTCGGACGTTCGGGTGACGATTTCCGAGGAGACGCGCGGACTTTCCTTTCAATTTAACTGCACCGCGGGAACGGGCGACGGCTTCTGCGCCGTCAGCGACGCGGGCTACGGCGCGGGGCCGTGCGTGATCTTCCGGCCGGATTTTACCGGGACGGATTTCACGGATTACGAGCAGAATCAGCGATGGACGGTGCGCGTGGAGGGGCTGCGCCGGCAGAGCGGCGAGACGGCTTCGCTGGTTTATACGACGGAAATGGTCTCCGTCACGCCGCAGAAAACGGTGAACGTGGAAATCACGCCGCTGGAGGCGCGCCTCACGGCGGGACAGACGCTTCAGATGGAGGCGCTGGTGGTGCCGCAGTACGCCGACGATCTGTCGGTGCGCTGGAGCAGCACGGATGCGGGCGTGGCCGCGGTGGACGAGGATGGGCTCGTGACCGCCGTCGCCCCGGGCGAATGCGAGATCATTGTGCAGACCGCCAACGGCTGCGAGGATCGTTGCCGGCTGACCGTTGAGGCATAAAATAAGGAGGAACACTGTTTTATGGGTATGACCGGACGGGAACGGTTCCTGACGGCGATCGCCAACAAGAAGCCGGATCGGCTTCCGGTTCAGGTGCACAGCTGGATGCAGTATTATCTGAACCGCTATCTGGGCGGCATGGATCAGTATCAGGCCTACGACGCGGTGGGCATGTCGCCGGTGATTTACACGGGCCCCAACTGCATCTTTGACGATAAGGACATGGCCAACTGGGAGGTCAAATACGACACATGGGAGGAAAAGGGCGAGAAGAAGTACCTGCGCCGCATCATCACGCCCGACGGCGAGCTGGTGGAGCGCGGCGGCGTCAACGAATTCACCAGCTGGATCACCGAGTATCCCATCAAGAGCGAAAAGGACTTTGAGATCTGGAGCAGGTACGTCCCGCTGCCGAAGCTGGACTGGACGCCGGTCATCGAGGCCAGGAAGCGCATCGGCGACCGCGGCATCGTGCGCGGCGCGGGCTTCAGCTTCGGTCAGGGCAGCCCGTGGCAGGATCTGAGCACCATCATGATGGGCACCGAGGAGAGCATCTTCGCGGCCTTCGACGAGCCGGAATGGGTGCACCACATGCTCAGCACGCTGCTGGAGAAGAAGCTGTTCGTGCTGGAACGCGGCGGACACGTGGAGCTGGATCTGGTGGAGACGGGCGGCGGCGGCGGTTCGAGCACCGTCATCAGCCCGGACATGCACAGGGAATTCTGCCTGCCCTACGACCAGAAGCAGCACAAGCTGCTGCACGAGCTGGGCACCAAGACGGTCTATCACCTCTGCGGCGGCCTGATGCCGCTGCTGGAGACGGTGGTGGAGAACGGCACCGACGGTCTGGAGACCATGACGCCCCCGGACATGGGCGGCGACTGCGATCTGGCCGAGGCGGCGCGCCGCGTGGGCGACAAGCTGTTCTTCATCGGCGGCTTCGATCAGAACAAGGGCTTCGAGCGAGGCACGCCCGAAAACGTCCGGGAGCAGGTGCACAGGCTGTTCGAAGCCAAGCCCGCAGGCGGCTACATCTGCTCGCCGTCGGATCACTTCTTCTTCGGCGATCCGGAGCTGCTGCGCGTGTTCGTGGAGACGGCCAGGGAGTGCGTCTATTCGTAAAATATCTAATTATAAATGGGCGGGACGGATGAAAATCCGTCCCGCCCTGTCGTTCAGTCGTATTCTCGGACGAAGGACTGGCCGTCCTTCCATTCGATGTCCACGCGCCTGCCGCCGCGGGTGCGCAGGCCGCGCACCCGCCCCTGCGTCCAGGACGAGGGCAGCGCGGGCAGCACCTTCAGCGTGCCGTCCGGCGCGGTCTGCAGCAGCATCTCGGCGATGCCGGCGCACGCGCCGAAGTTGCCGTCGATCTGGAACGGCGGATGCGCGTCGAAGAGGTTCAGATAGGTTCCGCCGCCAAAGCTGTAGTCCAGCTCGCCGCTGCGGGCGCTCTTTGCGGGATTGCGTCCCTCCACGGTGCGCAGCTGGTTGTCCAGCAGCCGCAGCGCGTGGTCGCCGTCGCCCAGCCGCGCCCACTGGCAGATGCGCCAGCCCATGGCCCAGCCGGTGCTCTCGTCGCCGCGGCGAACCAGCGAGATGCGGCAGGCCTCGGCCAGCTCGGGCGTCTCCTCCAGCGAGATGGAGCGCCCCGGATGCAGGCCGTAGAGGTGGGAGATGTGCCGGTGGTGCAGATCACTCTCCTCGAAGTTCTCGTCCCACTCCAGCAGCTCGCCCTCCCGGCCGATTCCGAAGGGACGGAGCTTCGGCAGCAGCGGCTTCAGCGACAGCGGGTCGCCCAATCCGAGCTGCTCCCCCGCGCGGACGCAGCACTCGAACACGTCGCGCAGGACGCCCTGAGTCATGGCCGTGGTCAGGCTGACCGAGTGGGGCTCGCCGTTCCACAGAAAGCAGTTTTCCGGCGAGGTGGATGGCGCGAGGATGAGATGGCCCTGACCGTCGTCGGTGAGCAGCGCGCGGTAGAACTCCGCCGCCTTGCACAGCAGCGGCCACGCCGTTTCGCGCAGGAAGGCCTCGTCCCGGGTGTACTCCCAGTGCTCCCAGAGCGAGCGCATCAGCCAGCCGGAGCTCATGGGCCAGAAGGCGAACTGGGCGCAGCCGGGGGTCTGCGCGCCCACGGGCGTGGACATGCGCCAAAGGTCGGTGTTGTGGTGAGCCACGAAGCCCGGCGCGCCGTACCAGCGCTCGGCGGTGCGCGCGCCGCTCTCGGCCAGCTCGGAGATCAGCCTCAGCAGCGGCTCGTGGCACTCGGGCAGATCGACCATCAGCGTCGGCCAGTAGTTCATCTCGGTGTTGATGTTCAGCGTGTAGTTGCAGTTCCACGGCGGCTGCACGCTGTCGTTCCAGATGCCCTGCAGGTTCATGGCCTGCGTGCCCTCCCGGGACGCGGCGATGGTCAGATAGCGGGCGAAGTTGAAGTACAGCGCGTAGAGCGCGGGATCGCTCTGACCGTTTTCATGGCGATAGAGCCGCTCGTCCGTGGGCAGAAGCCGCTCGTCGCCGCCGCCCAGTTCCAGAGATACGCGGTCATAGAGCGCCGAATGGTCGGCGGCATGGCGCGCCTTCAGCGCATCGAAGGACTGCGCCGCCGCGCGCTCCAGCTCCTCCCGGCAGGGCTCGACGTAAGGCCTGCCCTCCAGCACGGGATGGCGGTTCCAGCCGTTAAAGCTGGTGCGGGCGTTGAACAGCAGCGTCGCTGCGTCCGCGCCCTGCACGCGCAGACTGCCGCCCTGCTGTACGACGCGGCCGCCCTTGGCGATCACGCGCAGCTCGGCGAAGAAGCCCATGCCTCTGTCCGCGTCGGTCTCGCCGTAGACCATCTTTCCGCGCGGTTCCTGCGGCTCGCCGTAGTGCCAGACGTAGCTCGGGCAGTGGCCGCGGAAGGAGAGGGTATTCTCGGAAATTTCGCAGCAGGCGTTCAGCGCGGGACACAGCCGCACGTCGAAGGTCAGTGCGCCGGGCCGGTCGGCGGTCAGGCGCACGGCCAGCGCCTGATCGGGCTGACTGACGAGGGACTCGCGCCGGAAATGCGCGCCATCGCAGTCATATTCCACGGTGTGCACGCCGGTGGACAGATCCAGCGCGCGGATGTGATTTTGAACGGCCCCGGCGTGGCGCATGGTCAGATCGATCTCGCCCAGCGCCAGATAGACCTGCGACCACAGGCCGGTGAAGTTCTGCTCCAGCTCCTGCTGCGCCTCGGAAAATCTGCGCTCGCGAACCAGCGCCTGCGCCCGGGCGAGGGCCTCCTGCGCGCCGGGACGGTCGCAGAAGCCCGGCTTGCCGCTCCAGAGCGAATCCTCGTTCAGACAGATGCGCTCGTCCGCCGCGCCGCCGTAGACCATCGCGCCCAGCCGGCCGTTGCCCAGCGGCAGCGCCTCGTTCCAGCTCAGCGCGCCATGGCGATACCACAGGACGTTCGCGCCGTCGTTTTTCATGCAAGTGTTCCTCCTTCATTTCAGTCAGAATCTGTGTTTATTATAAAAAATGGAAAGAGCCTTGTCAAGAAGACGGATTGCCCCTTGTGAGCGGGACGGAAAACTGTTATAATGGAAAACAGGAATTTATCCGCCGCGGCGGTCGGCGAGGGGAGAGCGGACGCATGAAACTCAAACGGATTCAGGTGAGCCGGGAGGTGCATGGCGAGGGCGCGCTTCAGGGGCGCTTTCTGCTGGGCGACGCGCTGGAAAAGCTGGACGCGCTGGCGAAGGAATACGCCGGGCAGGTCAAGCTGATCTATCTCGACCCGCCGTTTCTCACCGGCGAGCGCTTTGTCATGCGCGTGCGCGTGGGCGAGGGCGAATGGAAGACGGGCAAGGGCTCGCTGGCGCTGGAGAGCTTCGTCGATCAGAAGGATCGAAGCGCCTTTCTGACCATGATGCGCCGGGTGCTGACGGCCGCTCACGCCATGCTGCGCGAGGACGGCATGCTGTTTCTGCACATCGACTACCGCACCCATCCCTACCTTCGACTGATGCTGGACGAAATCTTCGGCGAGAGCAACTTCCTCAACGAGATCATCTGGGTCTACCAGTCGGGCGGGCGTTCGCTGAAGTACTTCAGCCGCAAGCACGACGTGATTCTCTTCTATCGGAAGTCGCCGAAGTACGACTTCAACGTCGAGGAGGTCATGGTCGCGCCGTCGGAGCCGCGGTCGAACCACATGCGCCGCCACGTGGATCCCGATGGCCGCGTCTATCGCTCCATCCGCTCCAACGGACGGGTGTATACCTATTATGACGACGATCCTGTCGCGCCCTCGGACGTGTGGAACGACCTGAGCCATCTGCAGCAGCGCGACCCCGAGCGCACGGGCTACGACACCCAAAAGCCGCTGGCGCTGCTGGATCGCATCGTCAAATGCGGCTCCCGGGAGGGCGAGCTGGTGGCGGATCTGTTCGCGGGAAGCGGCACGACCCTGGAGGCCGCGCGGCTGAACGGCCGGCGCTTTCTGGGCGTGGATCGCTGTCCGATGACGCTGAACATCGCCCGCCGCCGCCTGTGCGGCAGCAGCTATGCGCTGGAGTTTGAACCCTTCGAGGGCGCTCCGGTCTGCGAGGCCAGCATGACCATGGGCGTGGGATTTTATCACGTCACGCTGGAGAAATTCGCGCTGGAGCCGGGCCTGCTGGGGCGGGAATTCGAAGGACTGGACGCGGTGGACGCGTGGTCGGTGGGCTATCTGAAGCCCGAGGGCTTCTGCTGCATGGCCGAGAGCCTGCGCACCCGCCGCGAGCCGAGACTGAAAACCGAGCTGGACGCGCCGGTGTACGCCGGCGAGCTGGCCGTCTGCGTCTGTGACGTGTCCGGAAGATGCTTTTATTATCGAATCGACGGCGAATAACGCGAGAAAGTTCAACTTGGCTTAACATTGGTTCTGTATAATAGATCGACAAGGAGGCGGTTCGATGCTGCTGCACGTGGGCGACATTGTGAAAATGCGCAAGCCGCATCCCTGCGGAAACGACCTTTGGCGCATCACCTATGTGGGCGCGGACATCAAAATGCGCTGCGAGAAGTGCGCGCGCGTGGTGATGCTGGAGCGTCCCGTGTTCGACAAGCGCGTGAAGAAGCTCGTCTCCACGGCGGAAGCCGGGAGCGAGGCGTGAAGCGGCTTTTCGCCGGGCTGATCGCGCTGGCGCTGGTCGCCTGTCTGGGCCTCTGGGCGCGGGAGCATCTGATTTCCACGGTGCGCATCGAGGGCTCGTCCATGGAGGACGCGCTCACGTCGGGCGACGTGGCGCTGGTGCTCAAGCGCGGGCCGCTGTATCGCGAAATTGCCTTCGGCGACGTGGTGGAGTGCGACTTTCCCGGCCGCGAGGGCTCGTATGTCAAGCGGGTGATCGGCCTGCCGGGCGACGACATTCGGTTTTCGAACGGCGCGCTGACGCGCAGCGGCCGGCACGTTTCCGAGCCCTACGTTTCCTCGGAAACCGGCGATTTTGAAATTTCGCTGGGCGAGGACGAGGTGCTGCTGCTGGGGGACAACCGCGCGCAGAGCTACGACAGCCGCGCGGAGGAGATGGGCTGTCCGCCGCAGGAGGAAATTCTCGGCAGAGTGTGCTGGATTCTCTGGCCGCTGAGCCGGTTCGGGCCGGTGCGATAGCCGACCATGGAGAAGATGAAGAAAGTGAGGAACTCTAATATGGACGATCGAAAGCTCAATCCCGAGGAGGAGAACCGGACGGCCGCGGATGAGGCAGCTGAGGTTCAGAACGCCGAGCCGGAACAGAACGCTTCGGAGGGCGCGGAGAAAGCCGCGCCGGAAACCGAATCCGCCGCGCCGGAACAGACCCCCGAGGAAAAGCGCGCCGCGCGCAAAAAGAAATTCTGGAAGGAAACCCGGGAGTGGATCACCTCGCTGGCGGTGGCGCTGCTGGTGGTGCTGGTCGTCCGGTCGCTTCTGTTCACCATCATTCGCGTGGACGGCAGCTCCATGTACTCCACGCTGGAGGACAACGAGCGCCTGTTCGTCACGGTTTACGACGTGCGCTTCGGCACGGTGGAGCGCGGCGACATCGTCATCTGCCATTATCCCAACCGCGGCTGGACGAACTTCGTCAAGCGCGTGGTGGCCGTGCCCGGCGACTCGGTGTATCGCGAAAACGGCGTGACCCACGTGGTCTACACCGTCAAGACCGGCAACACCACCGAGGTCTACGACGATGCGCTGGATCCCCGCGGACTGTATTCTCTGGGCGGAAATAACGACTATGAGCCCTATGTGCTGGGCGAGGACGAGTACTTTGTCGTGGGCGACAACCGCTACAACAGCCACGATTCCCGCGACTGGAACGACGGCGATCCGTCCAACGACGTGGGCCCCATCACCAAAAAGATGATCGTCGGCCACGTCCGCTCGGTCATCTGGCCGCTGAACAAGATCCGCTCCGTGGAATAAGGAGGCTCTATGAAAAATCGCAATATCGTTCGCTTTTTGGCGCTTCTGCTGGTGATTCTGCTGGCGGGCGGCGCGGTGGTTTCGGCGCTCATCAGCGCGCTGGCCGAGGAAGCGGCCCCAGCGCGCGACCGCTGTGAGGCCGCGGTGGAATACATGGAGGACGAACAGGCGCTGCGCGTGACGCAGCGCCTGTTCTATCACAATCCCTCCGACGGCGCGCTGGATCGCGTGGTGTTCTACGCCATGGGCAATCTCTTTCGCCGGGAGAGCGCGCTGTTTTACGAAAACGACGCGCTTCTGAGCGTCTTTCCCTCGGGATACGCGCCGGCGGGCATGGAGCTGCGGTCGGTGAAATGCGATGGACAGGACGCGGACTGGGGCTTTCAGGGCGAGAGCGAGACCGCGCTGCGCGTGAGCTGTGATCTGCCCGCCGGCGGCGAATGCACCTTCGAGTTCGAGTACTATCTTCTTCTGAGCGAGAACCGCGCCTTTCTGGGCGCATATGAGACCGATGTGCGGCTGAGCGCGTTTCTGCTCACGCCCGGCGTTTACAGCGAAGCGGACGGCGAGTTTCTCATCAACCCGCCGCTTCAGCATACGCGCTGGCTGGACGGCGCGAAGGCGGACTATTCCGTGACGCTGCGCCTTCCGGAAAACTATCTTCCCGCCGGAACGGGGGAAAAGACGCTTCTCTCCACGGAGAACGGCCTCTCCGTCTGGCGGATCGATGCGCAGAACGTTCGGGAATTCGCCCTGTCCTTCGGCCGGCGCTGGCGCGAGACGACGGCCGAGAGCGCGTCGGGCGTGCGGATTCGCGTGCTGTCCAATGCCCGCGGCGCGGCGCGCGAGGCGCTGGATTATGCCGTGAAGATCGTCGATCTGTACGAGCAATGGCTGGGCGATTTCCCCGTGCGGACGCTGGATGTGGTTCAGTCGGACTATCCCGTGGACGCGCTGAGCTTCACCGGCGCGGTCTGGCTGCCGGAGAAATGCTTCGGCGACGCGGCGGCAATGCAGAGGGCGCTGCGCTTCGCCGTTGCTCAGCAGTACTTCGGCCTTTCGGCCCATCCCGCGTCGGTTTCGGACGCGTGGCTGGCCGACGTGCCGTGCAGCTATCTGTCCCTTCTGGCGGTGGAGGAGCTGGAGGGCTACGACGCCTTCGTCGCCGCGCTGAACGATCAGGTGCTGGACGCGCTGAACATCACCATTCCCGGCGGGCTGTACATCTCCGCCGACGCGTCGTTGTTCACCGCCGGGGAATACGCGCTGATCGTCCGCGACCGCGGCGCGGTGGTCATGCACGAGACCCGCGTGGCCATGGGGCGCGATGCGATGCTTGCCTCGCTGCGCCGGTTCTACGAGATCGGTCAGGAGAAGGACGTGCTGGGCGAATACGACCTGATCGCCGCCTTCGACGAAGCCACCGGCGGCGACTGGGAGGCGTTCTTCACCGACTGGCTGTTCAATGTGGGCGACTACGTGGAGCAGCAGCTGGATCACTACGAATAGCGCGTTAAATTTCCCGCCGGCGATTGAACTGCCGGCGGGTGCGTGTTATAATATGCTAACAATCGTCCCGTGAGGGAGTAGCGAGCGCGCATGGCGCGTAACAAGTCAACATACTGACCGCTGCGGTCTGGCTTGTTTTAAATTGCGAGACTCATGTATAACTGCAAGGCTGTACAGGAGTTTCGTTTTTTCATAATGAAATTTCGAGTGCGCCTTTGGGCGCGCTCGTTTTTTGTGCAAAAGCCGCTTTGAAAAACGGAGGAATCGCCATGGAATGGAGCTTTTTGTTTTTCCTGAACAGCGCCCTGCTGGGCGTGGGACTGGCCATGGACGCCTTTTCGGTCTCGCTGGCCAACGGCCTGAACGAGCCGCAGATGAAGCGCGGCCGCATGGTGAGCATCGCCGGCGTGTTCGGCGGCTTTCAGGCGCTGATGCCCATGCTGGGCTGGCTGTGCGTGCACACCATCGTGCAGTATTTCAAGGCCTTTGACCGCTTCATTCCGTGGATCGCGCTGATTCTGCTGGGCTATATCGGCGGCAAGATGCTCTGGGAGGGCCTGCGCGGCGGCGAGGACGACGAAAAGCCCGCCATGAGCTTCGGCATGCTGCTGGTGCAGGGCGTGGCCACGTCCATCGACGCGCTGTCCGTGGGCTTCACCATCGCCGATTACGGCCCGATCATGGCGCTGACCGCGTCTATCATCATCGCCGCCGTGACCTTCGCCATCTGCATGGGCGGCCTGAGCCTGGGCAAGCGCTTCGGCACGAAGCTGGCCGGAAAGGCCTCGGTGCTGGGCGGCGTGATTCTCATCGGCATCGGCGTCGAGATATTCCTCAGCGGCATTCTCTGAGAAAAGCAAAAAACCGGAGCCTGTTCCAAGCGACAGGCTCCGGTTTTGCTATGCAGAGGTGGGGATGATTGCAGCGGGATTTTTATATTTTCAGCGCAGATCGGAGGAAAACGCCTGAGCGGCGGAGACGGTCTGCACGGCGGGCTTCGGCGCGCAGAGCACGGCCAGCACGCCCGCGGCCAGAACGACGATGGACAGCGCCAGCGCGCGGCGCAGGCGGCGGGTCTGGCGGCGCAGAGTGCGGCTCTGAAGCGCCTCGAACTCCGCCTTTTCCGCAGGGCTTTCGGCGGCGGGAGCGGCCTTCTCCGGCTCCGGCGAGAAGGAAAAGGCTTCCTCATGGCTGCGCTGGCAGCGGACGCAGGTTGTGCCTGAGTTGACGCGGCCGCAGACGCAGCGCCAGGTCTCGCCGTCCTCCCGGGGAACGCAGACCGCGTCGTCGCCCATCTGCGCGCGCAGGCGCGTCAGCTCGTCCGGGCGCAGAAACGGCAGCGGGCCCACGTCGGCATAGGGGCCGCTGCCCGCGCGCCATTCCTCGCCGTCCTCAAAGCGGACGCGTGTGAACAGCAATTCCACGGAATCGGCGTCGGGCAGGCGATCGGTGGTCAGCTCCATGGAGAAAAAGCCCCGCTTTTCGGCGCGCAGCGCGTCGGCGGTGAAGGGACAGGCCAGGCTCCGACCCGCCAGCTCGCTGCGCCATTTGGCGACGGCCTCGAACGAGGCGATGCGGCGGTCGGACAGATTGTACAGGCGCGCGGTGGCGTCGGCGCGGCCGTCCTTGCAGACCAGCGCGTAGCCCCGCAGCTCAATCGGGCAACTCAGATCCAGCTTCATGCGATTCCTCCCGTTCGCCTTTTCGGCGACAGGGCACATTATAGCATGAAAAACGCCGCCGAGAACCGAAATCGCGAAGATGTCTCGGCAAAGCTGGGTTTTCGTGCATTTTTCGGGAAATTATGGTGGAATATTGACTTTGCGCCCTTCGAAGAATAGCTTCGGAGGTGATTTTTATGGACGAAGAGAAGAAGCTGATGGAGGAAGAACTGCTGGCCGCGTCGATGACCGAGTGCACAGGACTCATGCCCGCGCTGCCCCAGAACGGCGCGCAGGAGGCCAGTCTGGCGGCGCTGTATGCCGTGCAGCGGCCGAAGCGCCCGAGGCGCAGGAGGGGAAAGAAGGACTGAAAAAGAGGAGCCGCGCAGGCTCCTCGACCCATTGGTTCCTCAAAGCAATATTGGGCAAAAGCAAATTGTATCTGATATGGATTGTCCTGAAGAAAATTTTGACAGCCTGCGAATTGACGAAATCTGACCGCCCGGTTATAATGAAGCTATGAAATAAGCGGGAAGCGGAGGGTCGGTTCGATGCCGGGCGTTTATATCAGTGAACTGGCGGGCATTCAATGCTCCATTGAGCACACGCCCACCGTTGAAAAGATCGAAGAGCTGCACCTGAAGAGCGGCTATATGTCCCAGATTCATCAGCATCCGGATGCGGCAGAGCTCATGTTCATTGATCGCGGAGCGGGCAGCGTCCGGGTGCGCGAGGAGAATTATCCCGTTCACGAGGGCGATCTCGTGGTTTACAACGCGGGCGAATTTCACAGGGAGGTCTTTCTGCGCAGCGGAGATCCGCCGTGCGTGTACGCGCTGCGGCTGCAAAAGCTGCGCATCTATGGCAGCCGGGACGGCGAGCTGCTCTCGGACGGCCTGCCTCCGGTGTTTCACACCCACGCCTATCGGGGACTCATCCTTTAGGGAATGCAGACCATCCTGGAAGCCGTGGGGAAGGAGGGCGATTATTTTCAGCGCGTAACCGAGCGCGTCGCCAGCGCGATGGTGCTGCTGGTGATGCTGCTCTCCAACGACGAGAACGCCGTCTATGAAAGTGCCTCGGAAAAAACGCCCTTCGAGCAGATCAAGGCGTTCATCGAGCGAAATTATACACAGCAGATTTCCATTCGCAGGATGGCCGACGCCCTGCACGTAAACTATTACTATATGTCCCACCTCTTTAAGGAGAAGATGGGCATTTCCATGAAGACCTACATCATTCAATGCCGGATATGGGAGGCCGCCATGCTCCTTCGGGAAACCGATCTGCCCATCCAGGAGATTGGCCGCCGGGTCGGGTACTCCAATCAGTCCCACTTTAACGTGCAGTTCCGCAGCATCAACGGCGCGACTCCTCTCGCCTATAGAAAGGCGTACATGGAAGACAAGCGCTCTCGGTCCGCCGCGGACGAGGAAATTCGAACCTGGCGCGACGGCATATCCTCCAGATAAGCCGCAATATAAACCCAAAACAGCCCGGCCTCGGACGACGTTTTTCGCCGCCCGGGGCCGGGCTGTTTCCACAAATTTGCGTTACCCGGGGACAGTTTTTTCATATAGCCGCCGTCGAAAACCATTTTTCCCAACTTCAAACAGCAAATTTTCAAAAAATGTATGCTTATTTTGCGCTTTGTGGGTTGCTTATGCGCAAATTTACAATAATATACCGCAAATACGTGAATTGATTTCCTATATATTAATAACGATAATAGTATTAACGACATGCAGAATTGGTTTCTGTGTGCAAAACATACAAGGAGGTTACCATTATGAGAAAACTGCTGTCCCTGTTTCTTGCAACTCTCATGCTTCTGGCCCTCGTTCCCATGGCCGCTCAGGCGGAAGAGATGACGGAAGCCGGCACCCCGAGAAGCGAAACGCTCATCGTGGATATGCTGCTCGGCGCCAGCGCCAACCCCTACGCGTGCAATCCCTACGCCACCTGCGCGGACGGCCTGATCCAGCTGAGCTTCGGCTATCTGTGGAATTACAATTCCCAGCAGGGCGCGCAGTTCCCCGAGCTGGCCAGCGAAATGCCCATCGCCAACAACGATGACTTCACGTCCTTTACCATCAAGCTGCGCGAGGGCCTGAAGTGGTCCGGCGGCGAGGACTTCAACGCCGACGACGTGATCTTCACCATCAACATGCTCATCGAGAACAAGGAGACCATCGGCTTCGGAGGAACGCTGGCGGGCCTGATTGAGAGCGTGGAAAAGGTGAACGACTATGAATTCGTCCTGAACCTCACCCGCAGCTATCCCCGCATTTCCGCCCTGCTGGGCACCGATATCAACACCTGCGCGTTCTATCCCGTTCCGGAGCACATCTGGAGCCAGGTGGAGGATCCTTCCACCTTTGAGGATTCCAACCCGGTGGTTATCGGCATGTACACGCTGAAGGATCGCGATCCCAACGGCAACTGGCTGCTGTACGAGGCCCGCGAGGACTGGCAGAACACTCCCGTCGGCGTTATCAAGGGCGCGCCCACGGTCAAGTATGTGCAGTTCAAGGCCTTCGGCACCGAGGAAAAGCGCATCATGGCCATGCTGAACCATGAGCTGGACGTGCTGTGCGACATCACGCCCGAATCCTGGGACGTGCTGATGAGCAAGAGCGACACCGTGCAGGCCTGGCTGGATTACTATCCCTACGGCTGCTTCGACGATCCCTGCGAGCGCGGCATTGAGTTCAACACCGAGATCAAGCCCTTCAACAAGGCCGAGGTTCGCTGGGCGCTGTGTCTGGCGATGGACATCATGGAAGTCTCCATTACGTCCTTCAACGGTCAGATGCGCGTCAGCCCGCTGCAGGCGCCTCCGATCACCGCTCTGATGGACACCTACCATCTGGAGATGCGCGACTGGCTGACGGACTTTACTCTTGAGGACGGCTATCAGCCCTTCAACCCCAACTACGCTGTTGAGATTTCCGCCGAGCTGAAGGAAATGGGCATCGACGGCATCCCGGAAACCGAGGAAGAGCAGATCAGGCTGTTCGGCGTCGGCTGGTGGAAGTACGACGTGGAAGAGGCCGCCAGGCTGATGGAAAAGGCCGGCTGCGTGAAGAAGGAAGACGGCTTCTGGTACTACAACGATGAGAAGATCACCTTCTCCGTAAACGCTCCCGCCGACTTCGAGATGCAGTCCAACCGCATCGCCTACCCCATCGTGGAATACTGGAAGAACTTCGGCCTGGACGTGGTTGTGCAGACCATGGACAGCGCCACCTTCTGGGGCGTTCGCTCCAGCGGCGACTTCACCGCCGGCTCCTACTGGCCCGGCTGCGGAACCACTCCGGATCTCTACACCTACATCAGCGGCTCCTGGCACAAGGATCGCATCTCTCCGGCCGGCACCAACAGCCTGGGCAACACCTCCCGCTATGCCAGCGACGCCATCTCCGGCATGCTGGATGAAATCGGTGCCATGGCTCCCAACAGCGAGGGCCTGCACGAGAAGTACGTGGAGCTCCTGAAGCAGTTCGTCATCGAAATGCCATGGATTCCCTGCTTCGGCACCTCCAAGATCATTCCCGTGGACAACTACTACTGGACAAACTTCGTCTCCGCCGAGAACAACTACGAGGGCCCGTTCTGGTGGTGGTCCAGCTTCCGGTATCACATGACCGAGATCCAGCCTGTTGCGAGATAACCTTTCACGATTCCCTTCGGCTGCCGGGTTCCGCCCGGCAGCCGAACCCAATGGAGACGTCGCTTATGCCGACATGGCAAGGAGGAACTGACCAATGCGGATTGCAAAATACGTGCTCATGCGCATTCTCATATGGGCCCTGACCATCTGGGTGGGCGTCACCGCGGTATTCATACTGCCCCGCCTGATGCCGGCCGATCCCATTGAAGGCATGATCGGCCGCCTGAACTCGAAGGGTTCCCAGATGACCGTAGAACAGATTGAATCCATGCGCTCGGCGCTGCGCCGCCAGTTCGGCATGGAAGGCACCGTTATGGAGCAGTACGCCACCTCCATGAAGCGCATGCTGTCGTTTGACTTCGGCCCATCCTTTACGCTCTTTCCCACTCCTGTAACCGATCTGATCCGGCAATATCTGCCCTACACCGTCGGGCTCATGCTGATTACATCGCTCATATCCTTTGTATTCGGCAATTTAATCGGCCTGCTGGCCGGTTTCAAAAAGAACAGGTGGTATTCCAAATTTCTGGAAACCGCCGCGATGTGCATCTATCCCATCCCTTATTTCATTCTCGCGCTGATTCTGCTGATTCTGTGCTGCTATCTGAACAACTGGTTTCCGCTGGTGGCGAGCATGCCCGCAAAATTCAGCCTGACCTGGGATTGGGTATCAAAGATCGTCTACAACTCCTTTCTTCCCGCGCTGTCGCTGATTATCCTGGGCGGCGGCTGGTGGATTATCAGCATGAAATCCCTGGCCTCCAACACTGCGGAGGAGGAATATGTAAACTATGGCCGTCTGAAGGGCCTGAAGGAACGAACCATCGCCTATCGATACGTCTACAAAAACTCCATACTGACTCAGATCACCACACTTTCTCTGCAGTTGGGCGGAATGTTCGGCGGCGCGCTGATGACGGAAATCATGTTCGGCTATCCCGGTGTGGGCGCGCTGACCCAGAGCGCCATACTTCAGGCCGATTACAACCTGATGTTGGGCCTGATCACGCTGTCCATCGTGGCGGTTTCCACGGCGACGCTGCTGGTCGACCTGCTGTATCCCTTCCTCGATCCCCGAGTGCGCTATAAGTAAAAGGAGGCGCGAGCATGAGAAAAAAGATTCGATATGCGCAGCGCGCCACGTTTCGCGACGTATGGCGCACCATGGAGCTTCGGTTTAAAATTGGACTGTTTATTCTGCTGTTCTTCGTCATCGTCGGGCTCATACTGCCCCGGTTTAATCCGCTGGACACCTCGCAGATGAGCACCTTCCGCAAGAACCTGCCCGTCAGCTCCAAGCATCTGCTGGGTACCAACGCCCTCGGCCAGGATATTTTCTGGCAGGCCGTCGACGCCGTGCAGAATTCGCTGATTATCGGCATCGTGGTGGCCGCCTGTTCCACGGCCATCGGAGTGCTGGTGGGCCTGTTCGCCGGATTCAGCGGCGGCCTGATCGACCGCGTGCTCACCTTTATCGGCGACGCGATCATCGTCATTCCCTCGCTGCCCATTCTGATTCTGATTTCCTCCATGATGTCCGGGCGAACGTCCATCATGACCATCGCGGCGGTGCTGACCGTGTTCAACTGGCCGTGGCCCGCCCGTCAGGCGCGCGCCATGGCGCTGACCATCCGCGAACGGGAATTTATCAACACGGCCCATTTCTCCGGCGAAAACCGGCTGAAGATCATCGTCTGCGAAATCCTGCCCTACGTGGCCAGCTGGGCCATGTCCAACTTCATCAACACCATCATGGTGGCCATCGGCACGGAATCCTCTCTGGCCATTCTCGGCCTTTCCTCCACCACCACGGCCACCCTCGGCAACATGATCTACTGGGCCCGTCAGTATCAGGCCATTCTTCAGGAGCGCTGGATCTGGATCGGCATTCCCGTAGGTCTGACCATGCTGCTGTTCATCGGCCTGTTCATGACATTCACGGGGTATTCCGATTATACCTCCAGGAAGAGGGGGCGCTAAACCATGATGCACGTTGAACACGTGAGCGCACACTACAAGACCATCACCGGCCCGGTGCTCGCGATAGAGGACGTAAACTTTGCCATTCACGACGACGAAATCTTCGGCATTGCGGGCGAATCCGGCTGCGGAAAATCCACGCTGCTCAAGATTCTTTACGACGTTCTGCGATTTCCGCTGGAGCTGACGGAGGGGCGCGTGGTGCTGGAATATCAGGACAGAGACGGCGCGAGCCGTTCTCTGGCCTCGGGTGAACTGCACAAATCATGGTGGAACGCCATCTCCTATGTGCCTCAGGCCGCGATGAGCGTGCTCAATCCCGTGTACCGAATCGACGAACAGTTCTTTGAGACGATCAGGAAAGGCCATGGGCGCATCCATAAGGCACAGCTGCGCAGCCAGATCGCCCAATACCTGCGCGGGCTCGGCCTGCCCGAAACCGTGCTCTCCGCCTATCCCCACCAGCTGTCCGGCGGAATGCGGCAGCGCGTGGTCATCGCGATGGCGACGTTCCTCCATCCCAACATGATCCTTGCGGACGAGCCCACCACCGCCCTGGACGTGGTGGTTCAGCGCAATATCCTGATGATGCTGATGGCGCTGCAAAAGGAGATGCACAACACGCTGGTGATCGTATCCCACGATATGGGCGTGCACTATCAGATCACCGACCGCATGGGTATCATGTACGCCGGAAGCATGGTGGAGCTGGGGCGGACGAACGAAATCTTCGAATCTCCGCTGCATCCTTACACGGAAATGCTGATCGGCGCGCTGCCCAAGGTGGGCGACCGCCGTCCCAAGGAAGGCATTCCCGGCGCGCCGCCGTCGCTGAGGAATCCGCCGCCGGGCTGCCGGTTCGCAGATCGCTGCCGGAAGGCGCGGCCCGGGTGCACCATGAGCATCCCCAAACTGCGGGAAATCGAACCAGGCCGATTCGCAGCCTGTCACCTGCTCTGAAAGGATGAATGAAAATGTCGGATAACCTGCTTGAAATCAGAAATCTCACCCGCGTATTCATGGTGGGCGGCTTCGCCTTTGGCAAAAAGCTGACCGCGGTAGACGACGTCAGCCTCACGGTCACCAACGAGCGGCCGGTGATACTCTCACTGGTGGGCGAATCGGGCTGTGGAAAGACCACGCTGACCAAGATGATCCTGCGCCTGCTGGAGCCCACCCGCGGGGACATCCTGCTGAACGGACATTCGCTGCTGAGCCGCAGAGAACTGCCGGAAAAGGAATTCTGCGAGATCGTGCAGCCTATTTTCCAGAACCCCTTCGAGGCGTTTTCCATGCGCAGGCGCGTGGAAAATTACCTGCTGGACACCGCGCTGAAGTTCGGCGGCGCGAAAAGCCGGCGGCAGGCGGAGGAGATGGCGGATCAGGCGCTTCAGTCCGTGGGCCTGAGCTATGCGGTCGTAACGGGCAAATACGCGACCCAGTTCTCCGGCGGCGAGCTGCAGCGCGTTTCCATTGCCCGGGCGCTGATTACCCATCCCAGACTCATCATCGCCGACGAGCCGGTCGCCATGATTGACGCGTCCATGAAGATGAACATCGTGAACCTGTTCAAGGAAATCCGGGACAGGATGGGCATCAGCTTTATTTACATCACCCACGACCTGTCCACCGCCTACTATGTGAGCGATTACATCGCCACCCTCTATCGAGGTTCGCTGATCGAATACGGCCGGGCGCTGGACATCATGGAAAATCCCGCGCATCCCTACACGGAGCTGCTGATGAATTCGGTGCCCCACGTGGGGGACAAGTGGGAGCGCGGCGTGCTCGTTTCCGAATCCGAGGGCAGGGAGTTCGGACTGACAACCTGCAAATTCGCGAGCAGATGCTCCTATGCGACGGAGGAATGCCGAAAGGCGCGTCCTCCCATGCATGAGCTCGAGGGCGGAAGGCGCGTGCTCTGCTGCCATCCGCTGGTGAAGTGAAGCAGCTCTGCGCGATCCTCGCGCTGATGTGTCTGCTGGCGTCTGCCTGGGCTTCGGCGGCCGCGATGGAGCTGGAGTGCTACTACATCGATCCCTGCGGCGGATGCAAGTCGGTCAAGGAGGGCGGCTGCGGAAAGTGCTATGTGGAAAGCGAGCTGAACAAACGCCTTCAGCCGCTGCTGAGATCCCTTCCGGCGGATCGGCAGGTGGTGCTGCGCATGAAGAACCTGTCGCTGTATCCGGAAAAGTACGATCCTCTGCTGGAGCGCGCTGAGCAGCTTGGCGTGAAGCCGGAGGACTTCTTCCTGCCGTGTCTGTTCATTGGAGACGCGCTGTTCGCGGGCGATGGTTCGCAGGACGACGACCTTCTCCGCTTTATCGCGTCCGGCGGCAGCGATTATTCCGGATACGCCGCTCCGGCCCGGGAGGACGGCGCACCCGACGCGAACGCCGCGCGCCGGCGGGCAATCTACCTCTACAGCCCATGGTGCGAGGACTGTAAAAGCGTGGAGCGCTATCTGCGCTCCTACTTTCCCAAGGACGCGGTGCTGGAGAAATATTCCATCGCCGAGGAGGACGGGCTTCTGCTCCAGCAGGCGCTCATCCGGCGGTACGGCATTGCGGAGGACGCCTTTTTCGTACCTTTCATCGTCTATGGCGAGGAGTACTTCCTCGGAAAAGCGGACATCTGCCTGAGCCTGATCAGCAGGATGCAGGAATTCCCCGACGCGGTCACGCCGTCGATGCAGGAACTGCTGACACAGGAAGGCGAAACCGCCCCCACTGACCCCTGAATCAATAAAAATATTGGAGGCATCACCATGTACGACGGATTTTTCAACACTCCTGCATCCATGCCCCTGCTGTCAAACGCGCGAACCCGCTCCATCAGCGCCGAAAACCCGACCGGCGAGAAGGGAGCAGGCGCGCTGGCAACCACGGGAACCGGCGAAAAATCCGCGCGCAATCTGGGCAAGGGCTGGAAGGTCTCGCCCAGCGTCAGCATTCCCGCCGGTGAAACCATCGTTCTGGCCGACATCGAGGGCCCCGGCGCCATTCAGAGCATCTGGATGGCCGGATATGTGGGACGCGACCTCATTCTGCGCTTCTACTGGGAGAATCAGGAAACTCCCAGCGTGCAGAGCCCTCTTTCGGATTTTTTCGCCTGCGGATGGTATGACAATTCCGGCATGCCGCTGAAAGGCCCCTTCAGTCTCCTGAATTCCATGATGGTCTGCGTGAATCCCAACCGCGCGCTGAACTGCTTCTGGGTCATGCCCTTCAAAAAGCGCTGCCGGATCACCGCGGAAAACCGCGCGAAGGAACCGCGCATACTCTACTATCAGATCAACTATGTTCTCACGGAGCTTCCCGACGAGATCGGCTATTTCCACGCACAGTTCCGCCGCGTGAATCCCCTTCCTTATAAGGAGGACTACGTCATTCTGGACGGTGTTTCTGGAAAGGGACAGTATGTGGGCACCGCCCTGTCCGTGGGGCTGAACGGCCTGGGAATGTGGTGGGGCGAAGGCGAAATCAAATTCTTCATGGACGGCGACCGGGAGACGCCCACCATCTGCGGCACCGGCACCGAGGATTATTTTCTGGGCGCGTTCGACTGGGACGTGGACGGTCAGTATCGAACCTACAGCGGCCCGTATGCCGGAATGTATTACGCGCAGGCTCCCGACGGGATGTACGCGTCTCAGCAGCGCTTTTCCATGTATCGCTGGCATGTAACCGACCCCATTCGCTTTGAAAAGGACCTCCGGGTCACTCTGCAGGATCTGGGCTGGTACCGGGACGGCACCTATCAGGTGCGTCAGGACGATTTCGCGTCCGTGGCCTACTGGTATCAGACGCTTCCCGCGCCGCCTCAGCCGCCCCTGCCGGATACCTACTACCTGGAAGTGACCTGAAAAAAACGAACGCGTTCACCATGCGCAGGGAAGCGATCGTTCCATACGGGAATAGATTTCATGCCGGAAATGCCTCGGAAGGATGCAGGCGGCGGACGATCTCCGATCACGTCCTGTACATGAACTTTGAAGGAATCGACGATTTCACAGAGAGGAGATGTTTTTCTTGTTTGATGGACTGCAAATGAGCCCCGGAACGCTTCCTCGCCTTTCCAACGCGGTTACCCGCTCTCTCAGCGCAGAAAACCCCACCGGCGAAAAGGGAAAGGGAGGACTGGCCACCACGGGCACGGGAATCAACAGCGCCCGAAAGCTGGGCAGGGGCTGGAAGGTCTCGCCCTGCGTGGAGGTTGCCCCCGGCGGCGTCGTCGTTCTGGCGGACATCGAGGGGCCCGGCGCTATCCAGAGCATCTGGATGGCCGGATACGTGGGCCGGGATTCCATCCTGCGCTTTTACTGGGATTATCAGGAAACGCCCAGCGTGGAATGTCCCCAATCGGATTTCTTCGGCTGCGGCTGGTTTGATAACGACCGAACCGTTACCGGCAGCAACTTCAGCCAGCTCTGCTCACAGATGGTCTGCGTAAACCCGAACAAGGGCCTCAGCTGTTTCTGGGTCATGCCCTTCCGCAGGCACTGCCGAATCACGCTGGAAAATCGCGGCGAAAAGGCACGGTTCGTATTCTATCAGATCAGCTATACCCTCACCGAGGTTCCCGACGACTGCGGATATTTCTGCGCGCAGTTCCGCCGCACCAATCCCGTTCCGCGGATGTACAATCATACGATTCTGGACGGCGTTCGCGGCAAGGGCCACTATGTGGGCACCTCCCTGTCCGTGGGCCTGAACGGCCATGGAAACTGGTGGGGCGAGGGCGAAATCAAATTCTATATGGATGGCGATATCCAGGGAGCGACCATCTGCGGCACGGGCACCGAGGACTATTTCCTGGGCGCTTACGATTGGGATGTGGACGGCCAGTATCTGACCTACAATTCTCCCTACGCCGGAATGTACCACGTCGAAAAACCCAACGGGATGTACGCGTCTCAGCAGCGCTTTTCCATGTACCGTTGGCACGTGATGGATCCCATCCGCTTTGAAAGCGATCTGCGGGTCACGATTCAGGATCTGGGATGGTTCAACAACGGGCGCTATCTGCCGCGGCAGGACGATTTTGCCTCCGTCGCCTATTGGTATCAGACACTCCCCGTAGCGCCCTTTCCGCCGCTTCCGGACGCGGATGCGCTGGATATCAGCTGATCGAAACAGGGAACATATGCTATTAAAGAGGAGCCGCGGAGGCTCCTCTTTAATAGCATTTCTCTTCGGTATAGTTCTTGGCCTCGGCCACGCCGTGTACGCCCGCGGTGGGATCGTAGCGCTGCCACTGGCCGTCGAGCCAGACGGACACCCAGGCGTGATACATCGAGTCCGCGTGGCCGACGGCCATTTTGGCGGGAATGCCCTGCACGCGCAGCATGCAGGCGGTTACGGCCGCCAGATCCTGACAGATACCCTTGCGCGTCTCGTAGCATCTGTCCACGTCGGGCAGCGCGCCCTTCTGGGTGGTGATGGTGGCGACGAAATCGTAGACGAATTTCTTTTCGATGAACTGACGGATCGCGTCGAACTTCTCCGCGTCGGAGGAAAGACCCTCGCAGAGCTCGTAGGATTTCTGCACCGCGGCGGAATCCTGGGTGTACCAGACCTCCTGATTGGGCGCGAGGAAGGGAGCCGCCTCGTCGCTGAGGGAGACGGAGACGGTTACGCGGCCGCTCTGGGCGTATTTGGAGCCCTCCGTGTTGGCGTAGAGCGTGCAGGTGTATTGTCCGTCGCCCATCTGCAGCGGAAAGACTTCGCTTTCGCCGCTGCCGTTGAGATCGTAGGTGTACATTTCCTCGCCCAGCGCGATGCGCAGCTTCAGCCGCCGTGAGGATTTGGGGCCGTGGATAATCAGATAGCCGTCGGCGCTGTGGCTCTCGTCCACGACGAGATCGCCGTCGGAGCGCGTGCGGTCGCCGCTCTGGGGCCAGAGCGCCTCCCGTGCCGCCAGCGCCCAAAGCGCGGCTGCGAGCAGCAGAAGGCACGCGGCCGCCGCGGCGCCGCGCCGCCATGGACATCCTTTGCGCATCCTGCCCCGCTCCCTTATGAGGTTACATGCTCCGAATGGTTTGACAGAATCTGTCGAAAAGCGCCGCGCGAACGGAACGAATCCGGGCGCGGGAACCTCTTTTTTATTATATCAAATTCCATCCGGACGTGTCAATGCGGCGGGGAGGAGTTACGGATGGCTGTCGGAATTCTTCACATTGACGTAACCGCCCTGCTCCAACTGTGCCAAACGGCGGTCGAGGAGCCGCTGGTTTTCGAGAATGCGGTCGAGCTTGCGGTGCAGATCGTCCAGAACCAGCTCGTTTTTCAGATTGACCCGATAGTCGTTCTCCGCGCGCTGGCGATCCTTGGCCTCCTGCCGGTTCTGGCTCATCATAATCAGCGGGGCCTGCACGGCGGCGATGCACGACAGGACGAGGTTCAACAGGATGAATGGATAGCCGTCGAAGGCCATTGCGCCCATCAGCACGTTCAGCGCCATCCAGACCGCCATGATGGCGATGAAGCTGAAGATGAACGCCCAGCTGCCCGCGAACCGCGCCACCGCGTCGGCTGCGCGCTGGCCGAAGGTCGTTTTTTCGCTTTCCTCCGAATTGCAGGAGACGCTGGTGTCCAGCAGCTCGTGCATCAGCTCCTCGTCGGTGAATTCCCGGTCGGTTCCGTTCAGCAGCTCGGCGACGATGCGCTGCCGTTCCTTTTTGATGTTCATAATTTTCCTCCAAAGATTCTACCGCGCGTCGTCCACAATCCGGCGGGACTGGGCGCACAGCTCGGCGATGCGCGCGAAATTGCCCGCGGCCACGTCGGCCTTGGGGCACAGCCAGCTTCCGCCCACGGCGTGGACGAAGGGCGCGGCGGCGTACTCGGCCAGATTGTCGGCGCTCACGCCGCCGGTGGGGATGAATTTCACCTGTCCGAAGGGCGCGGCCAGCGCCTTCATGGCCTTCAGCCCGCCGTAAATGCCTGCGGGGAAGAACTTGACCACGCTCAGACCGCGCTTCAGCGCCGCCATGATCTCCGTGGGCGTGACGCAGCCCGGCGCGACGGCCACGCCGCGCTCCACGCACCAGTCCACGATTTCCGCGTCAAAGCCGGGAGAGACGATGAATTTCGCGCCCAGCGCCACGGCCTTTTCGCATTGCTCGACGGTCAGAACGGTGCCCGCGCCCACGAGCATCTCGGGGCACTCGGCGGCGACGTTTCGAATGGCCTCGGCGGCCGCCGCCGTGCGGAAGGTGATTTCCATCACGTCCACGCCGCCGGCCAGCATGGCGCGGGCGGCGGGAACCGCGTCCTCGGCGCGTTCCAATACCACCACGGGGACGACGCCCGCGTTTCTCAGGCGTTCCAAAGCGTTCATTTTCATTCCTCCTTCAGTGCGCGTTCCAGCGTCTGGCGAATGGCTCCGCGCCCGACCAGCATGGAGACAAAGTAATGCTCGATTTTCTCAGCCAGCGCCGTGTTTGAAAGGTTCAGGCCGAAGAGCGTTTCGTCGGCCAGCAGCGGTCTGAGCTGACCGCGATAGGTCTCGGGATTTCCGACCTCAACGCCGCTCAGCGCCTGCTGAAGCTCCGCAAGGCGCGGGTCGGGGCTGGGTTCGAAGGGCGACAATGCGTCGTCCACGCCCAGCAGATAGCGCATCCATCCGGCGATGGCCAGCGGAATGCCCGTCAGCGTTTCCAGCGGAATGCCCGCGGCGACATAAGCCTTCAGGGTTTCGCCATAGCGGATGGGCGCCTTCTGGCTGGTGTCGCAGGCGATGCGCTGAGGCGTGTCGGGAATGCTCGGGTTGGGCAGGCGCTCGGTCAGCAGCTCGCGCAGGAACGCCTCGGGATCCAGAATGCCCGGATGCACGACGGTGCGCAGGCCCTCCGCGCCGATGCGCTCGGCCAGCGCCCGCAGCGCGGGATCGCCCATCTCGTCGGAAATGCGGCGATCGCCCAGCGCGCAGCCCAGCACCGCCAGCGCTGTGTGCAGCGGATTCAAGCACGCCGTGACCTTCATGCGCTCGCAGAGCGACACGGTGGCCCGGTCGGTCATGCGCACGCCCGCGCGCTCCAGCGGCGGCCGCCCGGCGGGAAAGGAATCCTCGACCACGAGGTATTCCGCCGCCTCGGCGTTGACGAAGGGCGCGACGGCCGCGCCGGGGGCGCG
>USDD01000001.1 GCA_900553265.1 uncultured Eubacteriales bacterium | reverse complement strand
GGGCTTTTCTTTTTCCAAAGAAAAGCCCTCCCCCGATTCACTCACGTTGTACATTACAGCTTTTGCAGATAGCTCGTCACGAAGCCCTCCAGCTCGCCGTCCATGACCGCGGACACGTCGCCCATTTCGTAGCCGGTGCGATGGTCCTTGACCAGAGTGTAGGGCTGGAACACGTAGGAGCGAATCTGGCTGCCCCATTCGATTTTCTTCAGCTCGCCCTTGATTTCGCCCATCTGCTCCTGGCGCTGCTGTTCCTTCAGCTCGGCCAGACGCGCGCGCAGCCAGATGAAGCACATCTCCTTGTTCTGCACCTGAGAGCGCTCGTTCTGGCACTGAACGACGATGCCCGTGGGCAGATGGGTGATGCGCACGGCGGAGTCGGTGCGGTTGACGTGCTGACCGCCCGCGCCGGACGCGCGATAGGTGTCGATGCGCAGATCCTCGGGGCGAATCTCGATGGCCCCGTCGTCCTCGATGACCGGGGAAACGTCCAGCGACGCAAAGGACGTGTGGCGGCGCGCGTTCGCGTCAAAGGGCGAAATGCGCACCAGACGGTGCACGCCGCGCTCGGACTTCAGATAGCCGTAGGCGTAGTCGCCCGTGACCTCGAAGGTGACGGACTTGACGCCCGCCTCGTCGCCGTCCAGCATGTCCAGCTCCTTGACGGTGAAGCCCATGCGCTCGCAGAAGCGCGTGTACATGCGGTAGAGCATCTGCGTCCAGTCCTGCGCCTCGGTTCCGCCCGCGCCGGCATGCAGCGACAGAATGCAGTTGCAGCCGTCGTACTCGCCGGTGAGCAGCGTCTGAAGGCGCAGCGTCTCCAGATCCTCCTTCAGAGAAGCGAACTCGCTCTTGATCTCGCCGGCCATCTCCTCGTCGTCGGCCTCGTCGGCCAGCTCCATCATAACCTCGATGTCGTCCGCGCGGGAGACCAGATGCTCGTAGTGCTGAATCCGGCGCTCGACGCTGCTGGCCTTGGCCGAAATCTTCTGCGCGCGCTCCGTGTCGTCCCAGAAGCCCGCGGAGCCCATGTCCTCCTGATACTCGATCAGCTGTTCCTTCAGATGCTCGATCTGAAGCGACTGACCCGCCTCGTCCAGCATCCGCCGAACCTCAGCCAGATCCTGCTTAAAGCCTTCCATTTCCAGCATAAATTCTCACCCTTCCATTTCACAAAACCGCAGGCCCTCGCCTCGATTCCAAAAATCCAATCGTTTCATAAAACCATCGCAGGCGCAAGCGGCCACCAAGGCCGCGCCGCGCCGTCGGTCTGAACTAACTCAACCCCAGAAACGTCCCGCAGGAATTTGCGCAGCCACCAAGGCTGCACAAATTCCGTCGATTTCAACGCGGCAGCTGCCGGGTCAAGGCTCAGCCTTGCAAGGCGCAAGCGGCCACCAAGGCCGCGCCGCGCCGTCGGTCTGAACTAACTCAACCCCAGAAACGTCCCGCAGGAATTTGCGCAGCCACCAAGGCTGCACAAATTCCGTCGATTTCAACGCGGCAGCAACTGCATCAAAGCTCAGCTTTGCCGCAGCAGTTTTTGTATTTTTTGCCGGAGCCGCAGGGGCACGGGTCGTTGCGGCCGACCTTGGCTTCGGACTTTTTGGGAGACTTCACGGCGGGCTCGGCGGAATCGCCGTGGGTGGCGGCGATGGGCTGGGCCACCTGCCTGCGCTCCACGGGACGGGCGAGAACCGTGAAGTACAGACGGCGCAGGGTGTCCTCCTGAATCAGGCGCACCATTTCCTCGAACATGTCGTAGCCCTCGCGCTTGTACTCGACCACCGGGTCGCGCTGGCCGTAGGCGCGCAGACCGATGCCGTCGCGCAGCTCGGTCATCGCGTCGATGTGATCCATCCAGCGGCTGTCCACCGCGCCCAGCAGCGCCACGCGCTCGAACTCGCGCATGTCGAGATTCGCATCGGCCCACATCTTCTCGCGCAGAGCGTAGATCTTCTGAGCGCGCTCGTCCAGGGCCTCGCCAAAGGCGGCCTTCGTGTGCTTCGTCAGCGCGTCGAATACCTGCTGGACGCCGCCCTTGTCAATGCACAGCTTCTCCAGATACTCGGCAAGTCCGGCAATGTCCCAAGAGGAAACATTGTTCTCCTCGGCCACGTGGCGGGAGACGGCCTCGTCGATGAGCGTGCGGCGCATCTCGGCGATCTTCTGGCGCATGTCGCCGCCCTCCAGCACCTCGCGGCGCTGGCCGTAGATGATCTCGCGCTGCTGGTTCATCACGTCGTCGTACTGAAGAACGTGGCGGCGGATGTCGTAGTTCTTGCTCTCCACGCGCTTCTGAGCGTTCTCAATCTGCTTGGAGACCATGCCGAACTCGATGGCCTCCTCACCGCCCTGAGTGAGCTTCTCCAGCATGGGGCGGAAGCGGTCGGAGCCGAAGAGGCGCATCAGATCGTCCTCGAAGGAGATGAAGAACTGGGACGAGCCCGGATCGCCCTGACGGCCGGCGCGGCCGCGCAGCTGGTTGTCGATGCGGCGGGACTCGTGGCGCTCGGTGCCGATGATGTGCAGACCGCCCAGCTTGACCACCTCGTCGTGACCTTTCTGCGTCTCGACGGAATACTTGTCCATCAGGTCGCGGAAGACTTTGCGCGCCTCGAGCACCTCGTCGGAGACGTTCTCGTTGAAGCCGATGGCGTCCTCGACGATCAGCTCGTCGTAGCCCGCCTGGCGCATCTGCTTGCGGGCGAGGAACTCGGCGTTGCCGCCCAGCAGAATGTCCGTGCCGCGGCCGGCCATGTTGGTGGCGATGGTCACCGCGCCGACCTTGCCGGCCTGAGCGACGATCTCGGCCTCCTTTTCGTGGAACTTCGCGTTCAGAACCACGTGGGGAATGCCGCGCAGGCTGAGCATCCTGCCCAGCAGCTCGCTCTTTTCCACGGAGACCGTGCCCACCAGCACCGGCTGGCCGGTCTTGTGGCGCTTTTCGATCTCGTCGACGATGGCGGCCAGCTTGGCCTTGCGGGTGATGAACACCGCGTCGTTGAGATCCTGACGGATCATCGGGCGGTTGGTGGGAATGGTCACCACGTCCAGCTTGTAGATGCCGTTGAATTCCTCCTCCTCGGTCTTGGCCGTGCCGGTCATGCCCGAGAGCTTGTGGTACATGCGGAAGTAATTCTGGAAGGTGATGGTGGCCAGCGTCTTGCTCTCGCGCTCGACGGTCACGCCCTCCTTGGCCTCGATGGCCTGATGCAGACCGTCGGAATAGCGGCGGCCCACCATCAGGCGGCCGGTGAACTCGTCGACGATGATGACCTCGCCGTCCTTGACGATGTAATCCACGTCGCGGCGCATCATCTTGTGGGCGCGCAGCGCGCCGAGAATATGATGGTACAGCTCCTGATTCTCCGGGTCGGTGAGGTTTTCGACGTTGAAATACGCCTCGGCCTTGCGCACGCCCTGTTCGGTCAGGGAGATGGTCTTGTCCTTTTCATCCTTGATGAAGTCGCCGGGCACCTCCAGCTCGCCGTTCTCGCCCTCCTTGGCCTCGGTCAGCCCCCGGGCCACGAAGGAATTGGCGTGCTGATACAGATCGGTGGACTTGTCGCCGCGGCCGGAGATGATCAGCGGCGTGCGCGCCTCGTCGATGAGGATGGAGTCCACCTCGTCCACGATGGCGAAGTTCAGCTCGCGCTGCACCATGCGCTCCCTGTAGGTGACCATGTTGTCGCGCAGATAGTCGAAGCCGAACTCGTTGTTGGTGCCGTAGGTGATGTCGGAGCTGTAGGCGATCTGGCGCTCGGCGGGATCCAGATCGTGCACGATCAGACCCACGCTCAGGCCGAGGAAGCGGTACAGCTTGCCCATCCATTCGGACTGGAAGCGGGCCAGATAGTCGTTGACGGTGACGATGTGCACGCCCTTGCCCGGCAGCGCGTTGAGTACGGCGGGGAGCGTGGCGGTCAGCGTCTTGCCCTCGCCGGTGCGCATCTCGGCGATTCGGCCCTGATGCAGCACCACGCCGCCGATGAGCTGCACGTCGAAGGGGCGCTGGCCCAGCACGCGCACCGCGGCCTCGCGCACCAGCGCGTAGGTCTCGGGCAGCAGATCGTCCAGCGAGGTTCCCGACTGGGCCTGCGCGCGCAGCGACGCGAGCTTCTCGCGAAGGCCGTCGTCGGTCAGCTTCTGCATCGTCGGCTCGAGGGCGTTGATTTTGTCTACGGTCTTTTGTATACGCTTGATCTCGGCCTCGTTGTTGGTGCCGAGAAATTTGCGGATGAAGTCGAACATGTCATTCCTCCAGAAGCGGTTTGGCTTTTCGGCGCGGGCATACCCGGCCAAAACTCCGCCATTCAAAATTATACCATGAATCCACGGCTTTGACAAGCAGAACAACCGCCCGAACGGGGCGCGAAGGGCCTCCAATCCGGGCGGAATAAAGGATTTTACGGAATCTGCTCAAAGTCGCCCAGACCTCGGAGGATCCGGCGGGCGAGGAACCGCAGCTTTTCGCCGCGCCTGAGGCGGGTCAGAAGCTGCTCATAGGCGCTCTGTCCCAGCGCGACGGTCTCCTCGTCCGCGCCGCCGCGGGCGTAGACCGAGCGCTCCAGCGCCACGGCGAAGGCGGCGAAGCCGCAGTCCGGCAGCGCCGCGCGCTGCGCAAAGGCCGCGGGCGTTTCGCCCGGCAGCGGGGAGACGCCCATCACGGACAGCAGCGTCAGCAGCGAGCGATAGAGGATCAGCGCCGCGCGGGTGGAATCCCCGGCATTTTCGCTCAAACGGATGGGATCCGCCGCGGCCAGTCGGCGCTTTGCCCACCATACAATCAGCGCGATGAGGAGCGCGAGCAGCAGCAGCGCCAGCAGAATCCACAGCCATGCGCGATTGCGATGGGAATCGTCCGGGCTGTTGTCCGGCGGCTCGGATGCGCCGCCGGGCGGCGGCGTGGTCTCGGCATTGCCCCAGTCGGATTCGGGCGTGGGCGAGGGTTCGCCGTCGGGCGGCGGGGTCGGGGCCTCGTCGGGGTTCGGCGTGTCGTCGGGCGCGTCGGGCTCGGGAGTCGGGCTCTCCTCGGGGCCGGGGGTGGAGCCGTCCTCCGGGGGCGGCGTGGTCATGCCGTCGGGCTCCGGGGTCGCGCTCGGGTCGGCGCTGTCGGGCTGGTCGGCAGTCTCGCCGGGCGTGTGCTCATTGGACAGGCCGTCGTCGCCGCCGGAGCCGTTGGAGGGGTCGAAGGCGATCCAGCCGATGCCGCTGAAATAGACCTCCGTCCAGGCGTGCGCGTCCTCGCCGGTGAGAATCTGATCCGCGCCCGCGGCGGAGACGGAATAGCCCTCCACATAGCGCGCGGGCAGCCCGGCGATGCGGCACATCACCGTCATGGCCGAGGCAAAATAGCTGCAATAGCCCTCCCGGCCGTCCAGCACGAACTGGGACACGAAGTCGCGGCTCTCGTCGGGATAGTCGGGCGTGAGGGTGTAGACGCAGTTATTGCGCAGCCAATGCTCGATGGCCAGCGCCTTGTCGGTGGCATTGGAGGCGTTCTGGGTCAGCTCCATGGTCAGCGCGTACACGCCGTTTTCAATGCCCGAGGGCAGCTGGGTGCAGGAATCGACGATGGACGCGTAGTCCGCGTCCTCCGCGTCGCGCATCCGCTCCACGGCGGCGCGCAGCGCGTCCTCGTCCGGCGCGGCGCAGCCCACCAGCGAATACGCGTCGCCGTCCTCCACGGGGCGGGCGAGGAACATCTCGCCGATGGAGTTGTAATAGACCGCCGTGTTGTAGTCCATGTCGAAGGAGGCCATGCGGCCGGGCACGAACAGCGTGCTCGTTCCGCCGGTCATCAGCGAAACCGACACGTTCACCGCCGGCATCCAGTCGTTTCCGATCATGCCGAACACGTCCTCGCGCACGCGCTTTCGGGTGAAATCGTAGAACAGATAGCGCGCCTTCGCGTCGGAATCCACCCAGGTGTGGCCCGTGTAGGTGCGGCGGATGGAGCCGCGCAGCAGCACCGGCGCGTCGGCGGTCACGCGCATCACCGGGTCGGAATCGGGCGTGGCCGGGCCGCCCAGCCGCGCCACCACGCCGCCGTCCACCTCCGCCGCGTGGTCGTAGCCCTCGCTGCTCAGCGCGAAGGGAATGCGCTCCTCGGTGAAGCGGAAGTAGTCCTCGAAGGCCGAGCGCACGCGCTGAGCCAGCTCCTCCAGCGGCGACCATGTGGTTCCGCTCTGGGGCGTGAGGGCGAAGGCCAGCGCCATGGACAGCCCCACCGGCACCAGAATCCGCCACGCGCCCGCGTCCCGGGGCAGCCCGCCCGACAGCGCGAAGGCGCACAGCGCCGCGGCCACGCCGGGAATGGCGGCGGCGAGACTCATCTCCGGCCGCATGGCGTAGCCGCCGATGAGGGCCGCGCCCTCGATCACCAGCGCGAAGGCGGTGGCTCCGGAGCGGCTGAGCAGAAGGAACAATACGCCGCTGAATGCGGCGGCGGCCAGAAGCTGAACCAGCCGCGCCGCCTGCATGGCGCCGTCGAGGCTTCCCCCTGTGCTCAGCGCCGTCCACAGCGCGCCCATCTGGCGAAGGCCGTCGCTCTGCGCCGCGATGATTCCGCCCAGCAGCAGCACGCCCGCCGCGGACGAGACCAGCAGCATGGGCACGGAGACCGTGGCCAGCGCGCACAGCGCCGCCGTCAGCAGCGCCGCGGCGTAGACCAGGGCGGCGTTGACCGCCAGCCCCAGCGCGCCGGCGAGGGCGCAGACTGCCGCGCCGGCCATGACCATGGCCAGCAGCGCCGGAAGGGCGATTTTCCAGAATCGGTTGTCTTTGTTCATGGTTCTCCTCTATAAATAACGAAACGAATGCTGAGAGCGCGGCGCGTTTTGCAAAGGGCGCGCCCGCATCTCCGCGGATCCATCAGAACGCCGCCTTCGCGCGCTCGTCCTTCCACGGATCCACGCATTCCACCAGCACGTTTTCCATCTTCAGCCGCTCCAGCAGCGCCAGCGATTCCTCCCGAGGATCGTCCGTGACCCAGACGAATTTGGTTCGGATGCCCGAGCGCTGCATGCGCAGCGCCAGATCGGCGCACTTCGCCGTCAGCCGCGCCGTGACCAGCACTGCGCCGCCGGTGCGCTGCATGCGCGCCAGCATGAGCATCAGCACCTTTTCATAGGCGTAGGGGCTGTCGAAGGCTACGCGCATCAGCGCGTCGGCAAAGGCGGCGGAGTCGGCGGGGAACTGCCCCGTAATCTCCGACGGACGCGCGCTCAGCAGCGGCATCCGGACGGGATAGCCCGCGCTCAGCTGGGCGTTGGCCGCGGCGAGGCAGCATTCGCAGATGCGATCCTCGGCGCTGAGCTGCTGATCCTTCAGCGCGGTGATCTCGGACAGATCGGGGATAATCAGCGTGTCGGGCCGGGCGCTCTCCTCATAAGTGCGCACCATGATCTCCCGGCGGCGCATGGACAGCTTCCAGTGCACCTTCTTGAGACTGTCGCCGTCCTGCCATGCGCGCACGTCCGACGGCGAGGCCGTGTCCTCGGACGCGGTGGCGCGGAACTCCGGCCCCATGTCCGACGCGCGCAGCTCCATGGGTTCGGCGGCGTTCAGCCGGGGCATCACCTCCACAGAGACCTTTTTCATGCCCGGATTTCGGGAAAGGCGAACCAGCCCGAACAGATCCCGGGCCGAGACGCGGGTCACGCCCGCCTCGAACACGCCGCGATGGGGGCAGGCGATGGTGTGGCGAAAGGTGCGCTCGGTCAGCGGCGGCGTGCGCACGCTGATCTCCTGAGCCGCCGCGCCGGGCGAAAAGCTGCCCATGGAGACGCGAATCTCCGCCACGGGCAGAAGCGACGCGTGGCGCACGGTGAACACCGTCATCAGGCTGTCGCCCCGCGTGACCCGGGGCTTCACTCCGCGCAGCGTCACGCGCACGGTCAGAATCGTCCACACCACCGCCGCAAGGCCCAGCAGCACGATGACCAGCAGCGCCGCCGCCAGCAGATAGTAGATCTGCGCGCCGGTGCTCAGACCCGCGGCCAGCAGCGCCGCCGCGGCCGCCAGCACGCCCGTCAGCCGTCCGTTCATTTGACCTTCACCGGCACCTGAACGCCGCCCATCAAGTTGGCCAGAATCCGCTCCGCCGTCATGTTGCGCATCCGCGCCTCGGGGCTGAGCACCAGCCGATGGGCCAGCACCGGCTCGGCCATGCGCTGCACGTCCTCGGGAGACACGAAGTCCCGGCCGTCCAGCAGCGCGCTGGCCTGAGACGCGCGCAGCAGCGAGATGGCCGCGCGGGTGGACACGCCCAGCTGCAGCGCGTTGGTGCGGCGCGAGGCTGCGGCGATGGCGGAGATGTAGGCGCGCACCTCCCGGGAGGAATAGACCTTTTCCACCTCCTGCTGAAGCAGCAGAATGTCCGAGCTGGTGCAGATGGGCTTGAGTTCCTCCATGGGGCGCTTGCCGGAGGTGTAGCGCTCCAGAATGTCGGCCTCCTCCTCGGCGGTGGGATAGCCGATGGAGATGCGCATGAAGAATCGATCCAGCTGGGCCTCGGGCAGGGGATAGGTGCCCACGAAGTCCACGGGGTTCTGGGTGGCCAGCACGATAAACGGCCTGGGCACCGCGTAGGTCTTGCCGTCCACGGAGACCTGCCCCTCCTCCATGACCTCCAGCAGCGAGGACTGGGTCTTGGGCGAGGTGCGGTTGATCTCGTCGGCCAGCACGATCTGGCTCATAATCATGCCCGGGCGATACTCCAGCTCGCCGGTTTTGAAATTGGCGATGGAGAAGCCGGTGATGTCGCTGGGGGTGATGTCGGGCGTGAACTGAATGCGCTTGAACGAGCAGTCCAGCGACCGGGCCAGCGCGCTGGCCAGCGTGGTCTTGCCCACGCCGGGCACGTCCTCGATGAGCACATGGCCGCGGCACAGCACGGCGATCATCATCAGCTCCACGGCCTTTTCCTTGCCCACGATGACCTTGCCCACGTTTTTTGTCAGCAGCTGGGCGAAGCGTTGCGTAACCTGCATAGTGAAATCTCCTTTGGAAAAACATTCTTCTTTTAGACCGAATTCCGGGTTTTCAGGTTCCATGCCGCCTCTTTTACGGCAAGAACCCGCTTCTCTGGCTGCGAAAAGCGGGTTCTTCGGCATGGAGCGTTGGAATTATTCGCCGTAGTCGACGATGGAGTTGGGCACGAGATACTCGTCCGCGCCGCAGTCCGGGCAGCCCACATAGCCTTCGGCCAGCGCTTCGTCCCGGGAGATCAGCGTCCATTCGCCGTCGAAGGAGGCGCATTCGTCCGAGGTGTGGGCGATGTTCGCCTCGTCCAGCCACAGGCAGTGCTCGTCCAGCAGCTCGGGCACCGGCGCGCCGCAGCGCCTGCACCACTTGTAGCCGTCCTCCACGCATTCGCGGAACGTGTAGGGATCCGAACCCGTCATGGACTGGCACACGCTGTGGCGATGGTAGTAGCTGCCGTTGGAGGAGTGGTAGACCATCGCCTCGCCGGCGGGCTTGAGCGTCGTCGAGGGGACGACGGTGGTCGGCGCGGGGGTGGGCGTGGGCTGAGGAGTCGGCGTGGGCACGGCCAGTCCCAGCGCGGTCATGTACAGACCGGCGTTGCAGTCCGGGCACGGCTCGTAGCCCTCGCTCAGCGCGTCCTCCAGCGTTTTCAGCGACCACATGCCGCTGAAGCGCCCGCACTCGTCGGACAGATGGAAGACCATCGCTTCGTCCGTCCAGACCACGTGCTCCGCGTCGAGGATGGACGCGTCGGGGGACTGACAGTTTTTGCAGCGGCGCAGTCCGCGCTCCACCGCGTCGGCCAGCGTGCCGGCCTTGGCGGTGCTCATGTTCTTGCAGGAGGAGCGCATGTGATAGTTCACGCCGCTGGCGTTGTAGTAGACAACGGCCTCGCCCGCGGGCTTGGGCAGCAGATCCTCGGTCAGCACCGGAGCCTCGGTGGGCTCGGGCGTGGGTTTCTCGGTGGGTTCAGGCGTCGGTTTCGCGGTGGGATTCTCGGTGGGTTCCGCCGTCGAAGCCTGCGCCGGTTCGCCGGTGGGCGCTTCCGTGGGCGCGCCGGTCGGAGCCTGCGTGGGTTTGTCCGTGGGGGCTTCCGTCGCGACGGCGCGCGCGGTGGCCTCGGCGGAGGTCAGCGCCTGTACCGTTGCCGCGGGGGCTTTGGTTGCGCCCGGGGTCTCGCTGGGAGCGGGCCCGTCCGTCGCGGCGGGCGTGGCCGTCGGGCGGATCGTCGCCGTGGGCGCGGCGGAAACCGTCGGCTCCGCGGTGATTTCGGCTTCTTCGGTGGGGGAGAGACTGACGTCGGGCTCCACCGGCGCGTCCTTGCGGTCGAACCATCCGGAGACGGTCTGCCGCGCGCCGCTCGTCCATTCCACGGCGGCGTCGACGCCGTCGGCCAGTCTGACCATCGTCCAGCGGCCGGCCGCGTCGCCCAGATCGGAGACGGTTTCGCCCAGCTCGCCCGCCTTGTCGCAGACGGCGGAGAACGCGTCGCCGGACTTGACGAAGGCGTTGTCGAGGAAGTCGTTGGCGGAATCCTGAATGCGCATCAGCTTCGGATCCTGCGTCGGATAGGTCAGCGCGAAGCCATAAAGCAGCACGCACAGCGCCAGCGTCACGATGCTGGTCAGCAGCTTCGTGGTCAGCTTCCAGCGCAGCCTGCGCCGCCACATGAGAATCATGCCGATCGGCCAGAAGAGGATCGACAGAATAAGCGTAAGGAATATATAGAAGAAACCCGCGCGGCGGCGCTTCTTCGGCTTCTTTCCGTTGGAGGAGGAGCCGCCGTAGCGATAGCCGTCGCGCTTTTCCGAGCGCATCATGTAATCGCGCCCGCGGCGGCGCGCAAAGAACACCCGCTCGCGCGGCATGACGGCGCTGTCGAATACTGCCTGCATGGTTCTGTCCCCTTTAAAAAATGATCCATTACCCCATTGCATCCTCCATTATATCAGAAGAGAGACAAAATCACAAACGACAACATTGTGACGAAATCCGTCCAATTTCTGGACTGTGGGTTTTTATCAAATTCTTAACGGGTACGGCGGCAGGAAAAAAGGAAGCTTTGTCGAATTTGAGAAGCTGGGTTTCATTGAGATTTTTGTTTTACGAGTAGAGCAGGAGGGGAAAAGGAATGAATGTGGAACGCAATCTGCCCGTCATCCGCGAGCGCAAGCTGGCGATCCTGAAGGGCGACCCGGAGCTCTGCGCACAGCAGAAGAAGGCCGGCAAGCTGCTGGCAAGGGAGCGCATTGCGCAGCTTCTGGATGCGGCGAGCTTTGTCGAGCTGGACGTGCTGAATGCCGACGCGGGCGTGGTGACCGGCTACGGCCTGGTTAACGGCAGTCCCGTCTACGTCTATGCGCAGGACTTCACCGTAAAGGGCGGTTCTGTGGGCGTGGCGCATGCCCGCAAGGTTGTGAAGGTCATGGAGCTGGCCGAAAAGACCGGCGCGCCCGTGATTGGCATTTTTGACACCGCCGGCGCCCGTCTGGACGAGGGCGTGGACGCGATGAACGCCTATGCTCAGATGGCTGGACGCATCAGCGCGCTGTCCGGCGTGGTGCCTCAGATTTCGCTGGTGCTCGGCCCCTGCGGCGGCATCGCCTCCGCGCTGGCCGGAATGACCGACGTGACGATTATGAGCAAAAACGGCCAGCTGTTCGTCAACGGCCCGATGGTGGTCTCGGCGGCGGCGGGCAAGCAGATGGATATGGAAGCGCTGGCCGGCGCGCAGGCCTCGGCCCGCTCCGGCATGACCCAGATTACCGCCGGCACCGACGAGGAAGCCGTTGCCGCGGCGCGTAAGCTGCTGTCCATGCTGCCGGTGAACAACATGGACGAGGCCATCGGCGACAGCGCCGACGACGTGAACCGCGAGCTGGCGGAGCTCAACGGTGTGGACAGGATCGGCGACGCGCGCGATCTGATTCGCTCCGTATGCGACGCGGGCGACTTTATGGAGCTGGACGCGGACTTCGCGCCCTCCATGGTCGTGGGTCTGGGTCGCATCGGCGGAAGCACCGTCGGCTTTGTGGCCAATCAGGCCGAAAAGGACGAGGGACGCATGACCGTCTACGGCTGCAAGAAGGCCGCGCGGTTCGTCTCCTTCTGCGACTGCTTCTCCATCCCGGTGGTGACCGTCGTGGACACCATGGGCATGAAGGTTTCCACCGCGCCTCAGGGCGAGCTGGCCCGCACCGCGGCTCAGCTGATGTTCGCCATGACCGAGGCGACCACCGTGCGCGTGGCCCTCATCGCGGGCAACGCCGTGGGCATGGGCTACGCCGCGCTGGCCTCCCGCGCCTCCAGCGACGTGGTTTACGCCTGGCCCGGCGCGGTCATCAGCGCCGTGACCCCGAAGATCGCTGTGCAGCTGAACAGCGCCGACGAGCTCAAGGGCGCCGAGGATCCCTACGCCAAACGCGAGGAGCTGGAAAACAAGTACATGGACGACGTGGCCGACGGCGTGAATGCCGCCAGACTGGGCTATGTGGACGACGTGATCGAACCTGCCCAGACCCGTCAGATGATCGCCGCCGCGCTAGAAATGCTCGCGGGCAAGCGCGATTCCAAGCCGGCCAAGAAGCACGGCAACATGCCGCTGTAAGGAGGAACTGCAATGTCTATCGGGGAAAGAATTCTCAACGCGCTCAGCTATGGCGGCATCGTCGCGGTCATCGGCATGGCGGTCGTCTTTTTCGGCCTGTTCCTGCTGATCCTCTGCGTTTCCGCAATGGCAGCCTTCTTTAAGGCGAAGGATAAAAAAAAAATAGAAACGCCGGCGAAAGCGCCGACCGCGCCTGAAGCGCCCGTCGCCGCGCCGGTCGTCGAGGACGAAATCGTCGACGACGCCCAGCTGATCGCCGTGATCGCCGCGGCCATCGCCGCGTTTGACAATTCCGGCAAGACCCTCGTGGTGCGCAGGGTTCGCCGCGTTTCCGGATGGAACCGCGCCGCCCGCGAGGAACAGGTCTGCCGCTTCTGAAATGCCGACTGGAACCGATAATATAGGAGGATTCGATTTATGCGCAAGTTTTCGATCACCGTCAATGGTCAGGCTTATGAAGTAGAGGTCGAGGAAATCGGCGGAGCGCCCAGCTTTGCCGCCGCGCCCGTCGCCGCTCCCGCTCCTGTGGCTGCGCCCGCGCCCGTCGCCGCCGCTCCGGCCCCCAAGGCCGCTCCCGCTCCGGCACCCAAGGCCGCTGCCGCCGCTCCCGCCGGCGCCGAGGTCATCAGCGCGCCCATGCCCGGCAACATCAACGACGTTCGCGTCTCCGCCGGCCAGCAGGTCAAGAAGGGCGACATCCTCGTCATCCTCGAGGCCATGAAGATGGAAAACGAGATCATGGCTCCCCACGACGGCACCGTGGCCAGCGTCAACGTCAACAAGGGCGCGACGGTCAACACCGGCGACACGCTGGTGACGCTGAAGTGAGCGCGGAGGGCTGAAGAATCATGAACAGCTTTAAGTTCAAAAAGGTCAGGCCCGCGCGCGCGCTTGCGTGCCTGCTGGTGCTGATGACGCTGCTGACCGCGTTCGCCGCGCTGGCTGAGCCCGCGGCGCAGTCGGCCTACATGCCCCAGGAAGTGACCGATCCCGACGAGATCGCGGCCGCCGTCCAGGAGGCGAGCGAGCAGGACGCGGATCCCGAAATCAACGTGCTGGAGGGCCTGAAGAGCATCGCTCAGTCCACCGGCTTCGCCAAGGGCGAGTGGCGGCAGTACGCCATGATCGCCGTGGCGTGCGTGCTCCTGTATCTGGCCATCGTCAAGCAGTTTGAGCCGCTGCTGCTGCTGCCCATCTCCTTCGGCATGCTGCTGGCCAACCTGCCGGCCGCCGGACTGATGAGCCATCCGTCCTTCACCTTCTACGGCACGCTCAAGGAGGCCGCCGTGGCCGCCGAGCGCCTGGGCAGGGACGCGTCCGACATCGTTTGGCGCTATAACGAGGTCGCCGGCTCCATGCAGTACAGCCTGCAGACCGCCAACGGCGGACTGCTGTACTATCTCTATCAGGGCGTCAAGCTGGGCATCTACCCGCCGCTGATCTTCATGGGCGTGGGTGCGATGACCGACTTCGCTCCGCTGATCGCGAACCCCAAGTCCCTGCTCCTCGGCGCGGCCGCGCAGCTGGGCATCTTCCTGACCTTCATCGGCGCGAAGGCCTTCGGCTTCTCCGCCGCCGAGGCGGGCGCCATCGGCATCATCGGCGGCGCGGACGGTCCGACGGCCATCTTCGTCACCACCAAGCTGGCTCCCCATCTCCTCGGCCCCATCGCCGTGGCGGCCTACTCCTACATGGCGCTGGTTCCGGTCATTCAGCCGCCCATCATGAAGGCGCTGACCACCAAGAAGGAGCGCTCCATCCGCATGGGCCAGCTCCGTCAGGTCTCCAAGACCGAGACCATCATCTTCCCGATCCTCGTCACCATCGTGGTTTCGCTGCTGCTGCCCGACGCGGCTTCGCTGGTGGGCATGCTGATGCTGGGCAATCTGATGCGCGCCACCGGCGTGGTGGAGCGTCTGAACAAGACCGCCCAGAACGAGCTGTGCAACATCGTCACCATCTTCCTCGGCCTGACCGTCGGCGCGACCACTCAGGGCTCGACCTTCCTGACCGGAGACACCCTCGCGATCGTCGTTCTCGGCGTGGTCGCCTTCGGCTTCGGCACGGCGGGCGGCGTTCTGCTGGCCAAGCTGATGAACGTGCTGTCCGGCGGCAAGATCAATCCGCTGATCGGCTCCGCGGGCGTTTCCGCCGTTCCCATGGCGGCGCGCGTCTCCCAGAAGGTCGGCCAGGAGGAGGATCCCGGCAACTTCCTGCTGATGCACGCCATGGGCCCCAACGTGGCCGGCGTCATCGGTTCCGCGGTTGCGGCCGGCGTGTTCATCGCGCTGTTCGCGAAGTAACTGATTTCCGGCCGCCGCGCGCGCTCGGCGCGCGCGGCCTTGCCGGGTGATTTTCTGCGAGGAGGAAAAAGACAATGGCGAAAGTCATGATTACCGAAACCATCCTTCGCGACGCCCATCAGTCTCAGGCGGCGACCCGCATGCGCCTGGAGGAGATGCTGCCGGCGTGCGACGTGCTGGATAAGGCTGGCTATTATTCTCTGGAGTGCTGGGGCGGCGCGACCTTCGACGCGTGCCTGCGCTTCCTGAACGAGGATCCCTGGGAGCGCCTGCGTCAGCTCAAGAAGGCGCTGCCCAACACCAGGCTGCAGATGCTCTTCCGCGGCCAGAACATTCTGGGCTACAAGCACTATGCCGACGACGTGGTGGACGAGTTCGTCCGCCTGTCCATCAAGAACGGCATCGACGTCATCCGCATCTTCGACGCGCTGAACGACCCGCGCAATCTGGCTCAGGCCGTGAAGTCCACCAAGAAGTACGGCGGCGTCTGCGAAATGGCCATGAGCTATACCGTCAGCCCCGTCCACACCGAGGAGTACTTCGTGAACCTCGCGCTGGAATATGAGAAGATGGGCGCGGACAACATCTGCATCAAGGACATGGCGAACCTGCTGCTGCCCTATCAGGCCTATTCGCTGGTCAAGAAGCTCAAGCAGGCCCTCAAGCCCGAGACGCTGGTGCATCTGCACACCCACAACACCACCGGCACCGGCGACATGGTGAACCTGAAGGCCATCGAGGCGGGCTGCGACATTGTGGACTGCGCCCTGTCCCCGCTGGGCAACGGCACGTCCCAGCCGGCCACCGAATCGCTGGTCGCCACGCTGGCGGGCACCGAGTACGATACCGGCATCGACCTGAACAACCTGACCAAGGCCACCGAGCACTTCCGCGGCGTGGCGGCCCGTCTGCAGGCCGACGGCATTCTGGATCCCAAGGTGCTGCGCGTGGACGTGAATACGCTGAAGTATCAGGTTCCGGGCGGCATGCTGTCCAACCTCATCAACCAGCTCAAGCAGGCCGGCAAGTCCGACAAGCTCTACGAGGTGCTGGCGGAGGTTCCGCGCGTGCGCGAGGACTTCGGCTATCCGCCGCTGGTCACGCCCACCTCTCAGATCGTCGGCACTCAGGCCGTTATGAACGTCATCACCGGCGAGCGCTACAAGATGAACCCCAAGGAGTCCCAGGGCCTCATGCGCGGCGAGTACGGCCGCCTGCCCGCCCCGGTCAACGAGGAGGTTCGCCGCAAGGTCATCGGCGATCAGAAGGTCATCACCTGCCGTCCCGCCGACCTCATCAAGCCCGAGCTGGAAGGCTATCGCAAGCAGATCGGCCAGTACATCACCCAGGAAGAGGACGTGCTCAGCTACGCCCTGTTCCCGCAGGTCGCCGAGAAGTTCTTCAAGGCGCGCCAGGCGGCCCAGCTGGGTCTGGACAACTCCGTGCTCGACACCAGGAACAACGCGATGCCCATCTGAGGCAGCGCAAAGCCGCCGGTTTCGCAAAGAAGCCGGCGGCTTCTTTTGGCATGTGACCAATGTCTGTTTTGCCCTGAGACGCGGCTTTTCCATGGACTGCAATGCGCCGATCATCATCATAGCTCTGTATGGAACGGAGGGAGACGATGGGACTGCTCGACAAAACCCGAAGGAAAATCGCGGGCGACGCTGCGGCGCGACAGCCGCGGCCGGAGGACGTCTGGAAGATTTCGGACAGAACGGCGTTTCTCATCGCCATGAGCGAAAGACTCTGCGCGAAATGCGGGGAGGGCGAGCGACTTTCCGCGCTTTCGCCCGAGGAGCGAACGACCTATGCGGTCGACGCATTTCAGCGCGAGGTCAGCAACGGCGGCTTCGAGCAATATCTGTGCAATTCCAGCGGCGCGCTGGCGGGAGAGCTGCTCGACGCGCTGCGTGCCGTGGGCGCGGAGACTTATCGCCCGGCGCTGGCCGCGCTTCTCACCGCATGGCTCGAGGACGAGGAAGAGCGAAGAAAACTGCTGGACAAGGTGCTGACGGGGCGCGTTTCGGAGCGGCTCGATCAGTGCGATGAGCGGTTCTATGAATGCTCGGGCGATTTGGAGCAGTTACTGTACCGCTGCATCGTCCAAAATTGGAGGAACTTTGAATGAGCGCGAAAAAGCACAGAACAGGCGCACTGCCGAAGCGGTCGCCGCAGCGCGGCCCGGACGGATACATCATCGAGAGAAACGGCCAGATCCGAAAGCTCCGGCAGACGATTCGCGCCAAATACGGAGTTACGCTTCTCGTGGTGATCTTTATTTTCATCTGGAGTTTCGCCATCGCCGTTTATCAGTGGCAGTCGCCGGAGCGATGGACGCGTGCCGAAATCGTCTATTCGCATCTCTCGCTGGAAAGAAGTGGCATAAGGCGCGGCCTCAGCTATGTGCTCCATTCGGCGGACGGGCGAAAATTCGTCGTTCAAAACCGGGACGATTTTTCGAAACTGGGCGATACGCTGAGCCCGGGAAAGAGCTATTCGCTGGTCTATTCCAAGACGATTGCGGGCGGTGACATGCTGGAGGAACTGTCGGACGGCGCGGAGGCGCTGCTGCCGCTGGAGAAATCCATCGCCCATTGGGAGGCGCAGCGGAGGCAGGCGATCATCAGTCTGTACGTCACGTGTGGAATCGAAGTCGCCGCCCTGATCCTGATCGACCGGCTCTGGTGCAAAAAGGAATACGCCCAGATCCGGGCGCAGAAGGAAATGATTCGGCGGCGGCAGGAGCGCATGGCGGAGAAGGCCCGCCGCGCATCGGCGGGATAACGGAGCGGAGCGATGCAGCAAAGGCGCGGCGGAATCGTGCGATTCCGCCGCGCCTTGAATCGTTTTGTTCTCAGAGCTTGTCGTACTCGTTGCAGAGGGGATGGACGATGGGCTCGTCCTCGTCCACGTCCGCGAAGCGGGAGGTCGGCTCCATGAAGTAGTTGTCGGTGTTGTCGTCGTTGACCTTGGAGACCTCGCCCACGACCAGATCGCCGCAGCCGGGCTTGGGCCCGAAGATGTGGGCGATGTAGGGAGTCAGGCTGATGGAATTGCCGGGATGCACCTCGATGGGTTCGCCGGGCTTGAACACGTGCTCGATGCCGTCCATGCAGACGTGCACGTCCGTGTCCAGCTGCTCGCCCGTGGCGGGATCGGCGTTCCACAGATAGACCACCAACACGCCGCCGGCGCGGTTGATGATGTCCTCGGTCTTGAACACATGGTAGTGCTTGGGCAGGCGCTGGCCTTCCTTCATGACGATGTACTTTTCGCAGAAGGGCACGCCCACGCCCGGGTCGTCCATCAGGCCGTTGCGCACGGTGTAGAGCACCGCGCCCACAGAGGAAAAGTCGTTGGTGCCGAAGTCGGTGATGTCCCAACCGAGCATGACTTTGCGCACCGTGTCGAGCTTGCCGACGTTGGCCTTCCACTCGTCCATGTTCCAGTAGGCCATGGCGGGCAGATGAATGTTGTTTCTGTGCAGCAGATCCTTGGCCCGCGCGATGGCACCGTTGATTTCCGAACGCTTCATTGAATCTCTCCTCCTCACGGAAAGTAAATTGCCTTTACCGTTATTATACCGGAATTGGAAGAAAGATGCAAGGGAAATTTGCGCGTTTTAAGGCAACACCGCCCAATTCGGCGGTGCGTCTGGCGCTGTCTTTTCCGCCATCTGCGGCATGCAGATTTCCTCGATTTACCTCCAGTAAACCTTCGGAATTTGCATTTGCATCTGACGAAAAATCCATTCGCCGGCCAACCGCCTCATTTGTGCGGTGTTGCCTTAATTTCGTGAAAGATGCTCCAGCACGCCGTTCATGGCTCGGAAGAGCTCCAGCTGGCCGTCCAGTTCGTCGGGGAACTTCAGTCCGTGCATCAGATTGTTGCGCAGCCGCCGGACGATCAGCAGACAGCCGAGCGTAAGCTCGTTTCCGCTCTGCTCGATGAACTGCTGCATGCGCATTTGCTCGTCCTCGCTGGAAAGGCGCGCACCTGAAGGGTGCAGCGAGAAACGAACATAATCCGCCGAGAGCAATTCCTGCAGGCCGCAGCGGCAGCGCAGCACTTCGGCAAAGCGCGTGCGCGCAGCCGGGTCGATGGTGAGCGTCGGTGCGATTTCTGCAAGAACCGCCGACGTGCATTTCATATGGCAGTACTGATTTTCAAAAATGCTCCACAGGATGGAAAACCGGCCGATCTCGAGAACGGTTTCCTCGCGCAGTCGGTGACCGCGGATTTCGACCATGTCCGCTTCGCTCACCGCGCCATTCCCTCGTAAATCAGATCGCGCATGGCGGGATGGTACTCCACGTAGGCGCGGCCGCAGTCCAGCACATGGGGCGTAAACAGCGCGCAGAGATGATGGTCGGGATCCAGCATCACCCACGCCGCCGCGGCGCTGTCCCAGCCGAACTCGCCCGCGGGGCCGCGGGAGGTGGAGGGATCCGTCAGCACGCGCACGCCCAGCGCGTAGCTGTAGCCCGTGCGGCCCAGCGCGTCGAAATCGGCCTTGGACGCGCCGGTCAGCTGCGGCGTGCGCCACAGGTCGATGGTCTCCCGGCGAAGGATGCGCGCGCCGGTCTTGCCAACGCCGTCGTTGGCGATGGCGTCGGCGAAGAGCAGATAGCTCGCCGCGTCGCCGCAGAGGCCCGCGCCGCCGCTCTCGTAGCGGTCGGAGAAGCAGTAGCCCATGGTGCGGTTCTCCATCGGCTGGGCGATTCCGTTTTCGTCCAGCCGATACCTTGCCGCCAGCCGGGACAGAATCGCCTCGTCGGGATGGAAGGTCAGACATTTCACGCCCAGCGGGTCGAAGAGGTTCTTTCGGACGTATTCGCCGTAGGTCATGCCCGAGGCGGCCTCGATCACCGCGGCCATCACGTCGTGGCAGAGGCTGTACTGGAAGTGCGTGCCGGGATCGAAGTCCAGCGGCTCGGCGGCCAGCGCGTCGGCGATCTGCCGGGTGGTCATGTGGGGCGCGTACTTTTCCCGCGCGGCCCGCACGGACGGCGCGTCCAGATCGTAGTTCAGTCCGCCCTGCATGGACATGAGATGCCGGAGCGTCATGACCGTTTTCGCCGGGCGGACGCCGCCGTTTTCCCGGACGGTCAGATGGGCGTAGGCGGGCAGATACCTGCTCACCGGGTCGTCCAGAGCGACGGCTCCGCGCTCGACGAGCTGCATGGATGCGGCCATGCAGACCACCTTGGACGCGGAATAGAACCAGTAGGTCTCGTCGCCGGCCATCGGCTGGCCGGGACGGCCCACGCCCACGCGGCGGGAGTAGATGGGCTCGTGCGCCTGCCAGACGCGCAGGTCGCAGCCGGGAATGCCCCGGGAGGGCATTTCGTCCAGATACCGATCCAATGCCTCAAAATTCATGCGTCATTCCTCCGTTGATATGGGTTTCAGATCCAGCGACTTTTTCCATTTTCCGCTGAAATAGCGAATGCCCAGTAGCACCGCGCGGGCGACGTTGTCCGCCACCATGCACAGCCACACGGCGCGCAGTCCCAGCCCCAGCGTGCCCACGCAGACGGCCGTGCCCAGCACGCGCACGCCCCACATGGTCGCCAGCGACACGAAGAAGGGGAATTTCGTCTGCCCGACGCCGTGATAGATGCCCTCGAAGAGGATCAGCGCGGCGTACATCGGCTCGGAGCAGGCCACGATGCGCAGCACCTCCGCGCCGCTGGCGATGACCGCCGCGTCCTGGGTGAACAGCGACATCAGCGCCCTGGGGAAGGCGAACAGTATCGCGCCGGAGATTGTCATCAGCCCGACGCTGATCATCAGCACCGTGCGGCTGATGCGGTCGAGTTTGCGCTCGTCCCGCTCGCCCAGCGCGTTTCCGCACAGCGTCGAGGCCGCGGCCTCCATGCCGAAGCCGGGAATGTAAAAGGCCTGCTCGGCGGTGATGGCGATGGAATGGGCGGCCAGCGCCGTCTTGCCCAGCGACGTGACCTGCGCGGAGAATACCACCTGTCCCGAGAACACGCCCAGATTCTGAAGCGCCACGGGCAGGCCCACCTTGATGCACTGCGTCATCACCGGGCGATCCCACTGCGCCTTCATGCCGCGGGGCGAGATGGATTTGCTCTGCAGCACCTTCACGAGCATCATGCTGCCGCTGAACACCACGGAAATCGCCGTGGCCACGGCCGCGCCCGCCACGCCCCAGCCCGCGCCGGGGACGGTCACGGTTCGCCCGAGGAGAACCATGGCGCGCGTGGGGAAGATCAGAAAGAAGTTCAGCACTACGTTGATGGCGTTCATGCCCAGATTGACCAGCATGGGCGTGCGCGTGTCGCCCGAGGCGCGCAGCGCGCTGCTGAGGATAAAGGACAGGGCGCGGAAAATCAGCGGCGCACAGACGATGGAGAAGTACAGCGCGCCCTCCCGGCGAATTTCCGGGTCGGCGTTCAGCCAGCCGGGCAGGTGCGGCGCGATCCACTGGGTCAGCAGCGTCAGCAGCGCGCCGGAGATCAGCGCCATCCAGACGGCCTGCATGGCCGCGCTGCGGGCGGTGCGCTCGTCCTTTGCGCCGACGGCGCGGGCGACGCAGGCCAGCACGCCGATGCCCAGCGCCCACAGGGGCGAATTGGTCAGCCATGTCACAGTGGTGGTCAGGCCCACCGCGGCGGTGGCCTGCACGCCCAGCCGGCCCACCATGGCCGAGTCGGCGTACTGCACGCAGGTTTGCAGCGCCTGCTCCAGCATGGCCGGCCAGGCCAGCGCCACCACGGTGGCCAGAAGCGAGCGCTTCGATTGATTGTTCAAGGTGGTTCCTCCGTTCGTATTTGCAAAGCGTTTGAATAGGAAAAAGTCTGTTCAGAGACGCGGCGCCTGAAGGTTTTCGGTCGCCGCGTTCATTTCTGCGGTTCGCCTGACTGCGCAAGGCGCAGGTATTCCGCCTGAAGGTCTGCGGCCAGCCGGGTCAGGTCGTGGCCGGCTTGGACGACGGCGCTTCGGCCCTCGGCGCTTTGCTGAGCGCGATTTTGTCCAAGGCCCTCGCGGATGCGCGCGGCCCAGCGCTCTGCGTCGAGCGGCTCGAAGGCGGCGAAATCCGTCAGCGCGCAGTCCCGGGTGACGGCCTCGGAGAGGATTGTCGGAAGACCCGCGCACTGGCTCTCCAGCGCCACGGTGGGGAAGCCCTCGAACAGCGACGGCAGCAGCAGCGCGTCCATGGCCGAGTACAGCCGCGGCATGTCGCCGCGCGCTCCGGCGAAGATTACGCGGCCGGACAGCCCCATTTCCGCCGAGCGGGCCTCGACCTCGGCGCGCATCGGCCCGTCGCCCGCCAGCAGCAGGCGGCATTCGGGCAGGCGATTCAGAACCTCCATAAGAAACAGCGGGTTCTTGGCCGGGACGAAATTGCCCACGTGGCCGAGCACCGGCTCGTCCTTCAGGCCGAATTCTGCGCGGACATCCGCGCGCGCCGGTTCGGAGAAGGCCAGCGCCTCCGCGTCCACGGCGTTGGGGATGATCCGAAAGGGCTTTCTTCCAAACAGCCAGCGCCCGGCTTCGTCGCCGCAGGCATAGGCGTGGGTGTACAGCGCGTTGAACGCCGGGCGCAGCAGCCGGTGCAGCAGCGTGAACTTGCAGGCAGTGTTGTGGCTGTGGGCGATGCGCACCCGCGCGCCGCCCCGCTTCGCCGCCCAGAGATCGATGGCCAGCGTGCAGGAATTGCCGTGCAGATGCACGATATCATAGCGGTTTTCGCGCACGAGGGACGCGACGTAGCGCATGTAGCGCAGCGGATGCTTCAGCCGGTGGGGCGCGACGTACAGTCTGGCACCCATGGCCTCGATTTCGCCGCGAATGCGCTCGTCGCCCACGGCATAGGTCAGAAGGTCGGCGCGCACGGCGGACGGATCCATTTTGGCCATCAGCCGCATGGGAAAGCGCGTCAGGCCGTTGAAATCCGCCGGAACCGTAATCAGCTCCAGCACGCGAACGGGCTTCACCATCTTTCGTCTTCCTCCGTGCGTCGAACGCCCTCCTCAAAGGAGAAACGCCGGTAATCTCCGGGAAAATCCGGCATGAACGCGTCGTAGGCCATGTCGCCGAAGGCGCGCCGAACCACGCCGCGCCCGCCCGCCAGCGTCACCAGCGGGGCAAGAATTCGGGAAAAGCGCATGTTTTTTCCATGGCAGAGGCAGATCTGGCGGACGACTTCGCTCACCGAGCGGGGCTGACCGTCGCTGGGATGGAACGTGCCCGACGCGCCGCTGAGGGCGATCTGCGCGATGAGCTCGGCGAGGTTTTCGACATAGAGCATGCTGCGCCGGTTTTCGTATTCGGGAAATATGGGCAATTTGCGCGCCAGCGACCGCAGCGCGTTGTAGTTACCCTTGCAGCCGTCGCCATAGACCATGGGCGGGCGCAGGATGGCCGCGCGGAAGCCGTCGCCCTCCAGCGCGCGCAGCGCGTTCTCCGCGTCCAGCTTGCTCTGCCCATAGGCGTTGACGGGCGCGGGCGGCGTGTCGGGCGAAATAAAGCGGCGCTCGCCCGCCCGGGCTGCCTGACCAAAGACGATCATGCTGGAGAGAAAGATGAAGTGAGGGCAGCCGTCAGCTTTGGCCTTTTGCGCCAGATCCCGCGTCAGCTCGAAGTTGACGGTTCGGTACGCGTCGGCGAGCGACGGGTCGGGGCTGACGTGGGCGACGCCCGCCGTGTGGACGATGCAGTCGTATCTGGACAGATCGAGGTCTTTCCACCGCCCGCCGCGCACGCTGACGGCCTCCGCGCGCACGCCGGGAAGCTCGCGCAGGCGGCGCAGGGCCGCCGCGGCGATGAAGCCGCTTCCGCCGGTGATGAGAACGTCAGGCATCCCTCTTCTCCTCCTCGGGCGCGGGCGCGCCCTCGCGCACGCCGTCGCGGCGCAGCACGCTCAGGAACGTTCCGAAAAAGCACTTCAGATCGAAGCCGAAGCTCATTTTCTGCACATATTCGCCGTCCAGACGCGCCTTGACCGGAATGGGCAGCTCGTCGCGGCCGTTGATCTGCGCCCATCCCGTCAGGCCGGGGCGCACGTCGTTGGCGCCCACGCGCTCCCGCGCGGCGATCAGATCGTCCTGATTCCACAGCGCCGGGCGCGGGCCGACGAAGGCCATGTCGCCGCGCAGAATGTTGATCAGCTGCGGCAGCTCGTCCAGGCTGGAGGCGCGCAGAAAGCGCCCCAGCGGCGTGATGAAGCGGTTCGCGTCCTGCAGAAGATGCGTCGGCGCGTCCTTGGGCGTGTCGGTGCGCATGGTGCGGAATTTGTAGATGGTAAACAGCTTTCGGTGCAGGCCGACGCGGCGCTGCGTAAACAGCGCGGGGCCGGGAGAGGTCAGCCGCACCGCCGCCGCCAGAATCAGCAATAGCGGCGAGAGCAGAAGCAGCGCCATCAGCGCCAGCAGGAAGTCCAGCATTCGCTTGAGGATAGGATACAAGGGCTTCGCCTCCGAAAAGTAAATCAACATTATTATACATGAAATCGCGCCCTTCGGCAAGCGCCGGAGACAATTTGCCGAAAAACGTGTCAAACCATAAAGAAACTTCACCAAAAATACGCTTGTGCAGCCGAAGCAAAAGTGATATATTGACGATAATTTGCAGAGTAAACCTGTAGTGTAAAGGGGATTGGAACGCGATGTCCGAAAATGTGCTGCTTCGCCTGAAGGGCCTGGAAAAATCCTTTGACCGACACCCGATTCTGCGCGGGATTTCGCTGGACGTGCAGTCCGGCGAGTTCGTCACGCTGCTCGGCCCGTCGGGCTGCGGCAAGACCACCACGCTGCGCATCATCGCGGGCCTGCTGGATCCGGACGCGGGCTCGGTGGAGCTGGACGGACGGGACATCACCGCCCTCGCGCCGGAAAAGCGCGACGTGAACACAGTGTTTCAGAACTACGCCCTGTTCCCGCACATGAACGTGGAGAAGAACATCTCCTACGGCCTGCGCGTGCGCGGCATGAAGAAGCCCGAATGGCAGAAGCGGGTGACCGAGATGCTGCGGCTGGTGCAGCTGGAGGGCTATGAAAAGCGCATGCCCGGTCAGTTGTCCGGCGGTCAGCGCCAGCGCGTGGCCATCGCCCGGGCCGTGGTGCTCAATCCGCGCCTGCTGCTGCTGGACGAACCGCTGGGCGCGCTGGATCTGAAACTGCGCCGCCAGATGCAGCAGGAGCTCAAGGACATCCAGCGCCGGCTGGGCATCGCCTTCGTCTACATCACCCACGATCAGGAAGAGGCGCTGAACATGTCCGACCGCATCGCCATCATGCACGAGGGCCGCTTCGAGCAGATCGGCACGCCCGAGGAGATCTACGAGCGCCCGGCCACCCGCTTCGCCGCCGGCTTCATCGGCCAGACCAATCTGCTGGAGGCGAAGGTCGTCTCGGCGGACGCGGAGGGCGTCGTGCTGGAATACGCCGGAACGCGCCTGCCCGCGCGCAGGCCGGACTTCGACGTGCAGGCGGGCGACACGGTGGCGCTGAGCCTGCGCACCGAGCGGGTGGGCTTTGCCAGAACGCCGCTGGGCGGCTGCGCGCTGCCGGCCACGCTGAAATCCCGCCACTACGCCGGAGGCTCCATGCGCGCCGTGCTGACGCTGGACGACGGCCGCGAGGTGCTGGCCCAGTGCCCGTCCGCCGACCGCGCGCAGGGCGAAATCGGCGAGCGCGTGCTGCTGAGCTGGAATCCCGGCGAGGCGCCGGTGGTTCGGTGACGGAGGGGAAAAGACATGGGTGAGATGAAAAAGAAGCGCGACCGCGCGTCGGCGCTGCTGAGCGCGCCGCTAATCGCGTGGACGCTGCTGTTCGTCGGCGCGACCATCGGCTATGTGATCGTACTGAGCTTTCTGAAGCGCAAGCCCGACGGCTTCGGCGTGCTGCCGGAGTTTACGCTGGAGAACTACGCCAAGCTGTTCTCGGCCAATTACGGGCGCATTTTCCTGAACACGCTGAAGCTGGGCGTGGAGACCACGGCGCTGTGCATGCTGCTGGGCTACCCCTTCGGCTATCTGATGGGACGCGCGTCGAAGAAATGGCGCACGATTCTGATGCTGCTGGTGATCGTGCCCTTCTGGACGAACGCGCTGATCCGCGTGTACGGCTGGCGCATTCTGCTGGTGGGCAACGGCCCGATCAACCGGGCGCTGATGGCGCTGGGGCTGATCGACAAGCCGCTGAAGCTGCTGAACACCCACGGCGCGGTGGTGCTGGGCATGGTCTACGCGCTGCTGCCGTTCATGATTCTGCCCACCTACACCAGCGTGGAGAAGATGGACTGGTCGCTGGTGGAGGCGGGGCGCGATATGGGCGCGCGGCCGTCGAAGGTGTTCTGGACGGTGACGCTGCCGCTGACCGCGCCGGGCATGCTCACGGGCTGCGTGCTGGTGTTCGTGCCGAGTCTGGCGCTGTTCTTCATGTCCGATCTGATGGGCGGGCCCAGCGACATTCTGGTAGGCAATCTGGTCAACGATCAGCTGCTCAAGAGCCGGGACTGGCCGTTCGCGGCGGCGCTGTCGGTGGTGCTGCTGGCGGTGACCTGCCTGATTATGGCGATCTACCGCCGTCTGGGCGGCAGGGCGGCCAGCATGACCTTCTTCTGAAAGCGGGGCGCGAGAGATGAAAAGACGCAGATCGCCGTGGGCACCGCTGTATCTGACGCTGGTGCTGGTGCTGATGTACCTGCCCATCGCCGTGGTGGTGCTGTATTCCTTTAACGCCAACGCCAGCCGCTATCCCAACGAATTCACCGGGTTTTCGCTGCAATACTACCGCGCGCTGTTCAGGGACACCAAGGGTCTTCTGGCGGCGCTGAAGTCCAGCCTGATTCTCGCGGCGTGCAGCTGCGGCATTTCCATGGTCATCGGCACTCTCGGCGCGGTGGGCATGTCCCGGAGGAAATTCCGCGGGCAGGGCGCGCTGGAGACGCTGGCGCTGCTGCCCATCATGATTCCTGAGATCATTCTGGGCATGGCGTTTCTGGCGGTGTTCACCGCCGTGGGGCTGCGCTTTGGCATGCTGACGCTGATTCTGGCCCACGTGACCTTCTGCACGCCCTATATCTTCATCATCGTGCAGGGGCGGCTGGCGGGCATGGATCCGTCGCTGGCGGAGGCCTCGCAGGATCTGGGCGCGTCGCCGGCGCGCACCTTCCGGGAGATCACGCTGCCGCTGATTCTGCCGGGCGTGCTGTCGGGCGTGATGCTGGCCTTCGCCATGAGTCTGGACGACTTCGTCATCAGCTTCTTCGTCACCGGCGCGACCACCACCACGCTGCCGCTGAAGGTCTATTCGTCGGTCAAGACGGGCGTTTCGCTGCAGGTCAACGCCCTGTGCACGCTGACGCTGGGCGCGGTGGCCGTGGCCATGGCCGTCAAGCAGCTGGTGCTGGACCGCCCCAGGAAGGATATGAGCAGCCCCAAAGAAGGCTGAGCATATAGATAAAAAACCGAGGAGGAAAACCTGAAGTGAAGAAAATTCTTGCACTGCTGCTCGCGGCGACGCTCTGCCTCGCCGGACTGACCGCCCTGGCTGAGGAAGAAGAGAAGGTTCTCAACGTGTTCACCTGGGAGGGCTATTTCGACGAGACGACCCTCGCCCAGTTCACCGAGGAGACGGGCATTCAGGTGAACTATTCCACCTTTGCCAGCAACGAGGAAATGATGCTCAAGCTGCAGGCCAACGGCGGCTCCGAGTACGACATTGTGCTCGCCAGCGACTACGCCATCTCCACCATCCGCAAGGAAGGCCTGATCCAGCCGCTGGACAAGTCCCTGCTGACCAACTGGGACAACCTCAACCCCGACTATCTGAACCAGTACTTTGATCCGGACAACGTCTACTCCATGCCCTACACCGTGGGCTCGCCCATGATCGTGTACGATCCCGATCAGGTGGACGGCGAGCTGACCTCCTTCAGCGATCTGTGGCGCGAGGATCTGGCCGACAGCCTGTGGCTCATCGACGACGCGCGCGTGATCGTCGGCGAGACGCTGCGCTCTCTGGGCTATTCCTACAACACCACCGAGCAGTCTCAGCTGGACGAGGCCGCCGCGAAGCTGGCCGGCCTCAAGCCCAACATCCGCGTGCTGGACTATGACATGACCTACAACTACCTCACCGCCGGCGAGGTCAAGGCCGCCTATCTGTTCACTCCCTTCGTGGTGCTCAGCCTGATGGAGAATCCGAACCTCGTGGCCGTGTTCCCCTCCGAGGGCATCGGCTTCGGCGTGGACAGCATCGTCATTCCCGTCAACGCGCCCCATCCCAACAACGCCCACGCGTTCATGAACTTCTATCTGCGCGCCGACATCGCGGCCTATGTCGCTCAGTGGCAGGCCTACATCAATCCCAACAAGGCCGCCGATGAGCTGATCGACCCCGATTACGCCGCCATGTCGCCCTTCCACATTCCCGCCGAGCTGCTGGAGAGCAAGGAATACGTGGAGGATCTGGGCGAGAACGAGAGCATGTTCCAGGATGTGTGGAACGGCTTCAAGGTCAACTGACACATTTCTCCAAAAATTTGCGGGCTCCGGATTTTTCCGGAGCCCGCTTACGTTTATTCCTGAATTTTTCGCGCTTCCATGTAGTAGCGCTTGTCGGTGGCTTCGCCCATGGAGAAGCTCTTCCGGGGCAGTGCGCCCCAGCGGCGGATGGACGGGAACAGCTCGGCCTTGTCAAAGGCCCGGGGCATGAAGCCCAGCGAGCCGGGATGGCGCGCCACCAGCGTGCGCAGCGCCTCCTCGCCGTGGATGTAGTCGATGTCGGCCTCGGGATGGCGGGCCAGATAGCTGTCCAGGAAGGACTGGAGCAGCGGCAGCGGATACTGCTCGAAGCGGAAGTTCATGCGCATGTCCGCGTCGAATACGATCAGATCGTCGCCCGGCGCGTCGACCACGCCGCGCTCGCTCAGCCAGCGGCGCAGCTCGCCCAGCACCATCGCCGAATCCACGTTGAACAGAATGCGGTGCACCGGCTCGAACACCAGCGCGGGGCAGTGCAGGTTGATCAGCTCCACCAGCGCATAGCGCGCGGGATGGCTCTCGCGCTCGGCCTCGGTCAGTTCGCCGCGAATCTGCGTCCAGCACTGCTTGGCCGCGGCGATGGAGTGGTTGCCGTCGCCCACGGCGTAGAGCAGGCCGTTTGCGTCCCGGGCCAGCAGATCCATGATCCGGAACACGCGATCCGCGTCCGCGCCCTCCACGGCCCAGCCGCGCAGATGGCCGCCGTTCAGCATCAGCTCAAAGTCGTACAGCGGGCGCAGGCGGTCGCGGTTTTCGTACAGCGTCTCCACCACCATCCGCTGGGGATCGTCGATGAGCATCATGGCGTGGGGCAGCTCCAGCGGCGCGCCGGAGCGGATCCGCGCCCTGGGCGGCACGCGGGAGGCCACGGTGCCCTCGGTGGCGCGAATGAGGGAATTGGAGCCGGAGGAGGGATCGTACTGCTCCAGATCCAGCGCCGCCACCAGTCCCGGGCGAACGCCCGCGGGCGTGGTGCGCTCCACGAGCACGAAGCCGTCCACGGCCTCGGTCAGCAAGCCGCGCTCCAGATAGTCCCGCATGGCGGCGTGAATCTGCGGAACGCGGCGGTCGCTGTCGGCGAGGTAGACCTCGGGCAGCGTGAGGTTCAGCGTCGAGGGCGCGCCGCCCACGACGGTCTCGACCTCTTTCCAGTATTCAGGCTGAGCCGTGAACTGGTCGCAGGCGACCACGGCCCATTTTTCCGGCGCGACGCCCTTGGCGGGCAGCAGAATTCGCGCCTTTTTCAGTGCGGTGTTCATGGACAGAATCTTCCTTTGAATTTATTGCGGCATCAGCAGCCGGACGCGATAGCTCGTCTCCAGACTGCGCAGCGACTCGATCAGCGCTTCGCTGGGGCGGGCGCTCACGTCCACCACCGTGTAGGCCAGCGCGCCGCGGGACTGGTTGACCATGTTTTCGATGTTCAGCCCCTCGGAGGACAGGCGTTGGGTGATGGCGCCGATGACGTTGGGCACGTTCTGATGCAGCACGGTGATGCGCGGCACGACGCAGCGGCCCATGGGGCAGTTGGGATAGTTGCAGGAATTGACGATGGAGCCGTTCTTCAGATAGTCGTCGATCTGCCGGGCCACCATGCGCACACAGTTGTCCTCACTCTCGGGCGTGGACGCGCCCAGATGGGGCGTGACGACCACGTTCTTCGCGCCGATCAGCTCCGGCGACGGGAAGTCGGAAACATAGGTGCGCAGCCGGCCCTCCTCCAGCGCCGCGCGGACGGCGGCCGTGTCCACCAGCGGGCCGCGGGCAAAGTTCAGCAGCGCCGCCGTGGGCTTCATGCGCCTCAGCGCCGCCTCGTCGATGGTGTTGCGCGTGGAATCCATCAGCGGCACGTGCAGCGTCAGATAGTCGCTCTTTTCCAGCACCTCGGTAAAGTCCGTGGAATGGCGCACGGCGCGGGAGAGCTTCCACGCGTGATCCACCGAGATGTAGGGGTCGTAGCCCAGCACGTCCATGCCCAGCGCCACGCCCATGTTGGCCACCAGCACGCCGATGGCGCCCAGGCCGATCACGCCCAGCGTCTTGCCCGACAGCTCCGGGCCGGCAAAGCGGCTCTTGTTCTTCTCCACCAGCTTCTCCATGTCCGGCTCCGCGGCGAGGGTCTTGCACCACTCCACGCCGTCGGTGATTCTGCGCGAGGCCAGCAGCAGGCCCGCTACCACCAGCTCCTTGACGGCGTTGGCGTTGGCTCCGGGCGAGTTGAAAACCACCACGCCCTTTTCGGCCATTTTGTCCAGAGGAATGTTGTTCACGCCCGCGCCTGCGCGCCCGATGCACAGCAGTTCGTCCCCGACGGACATTTCGTGTAAATTTGCGCTGCGCACCAGCAGCGCCTGAGGATGCTCCGCGTCCGCGCGCACGTCGTATTCGCCCTCGGGCAGGGAATCCCGATAGACCGGCGAGATGGCGTTCAGGGTCTGAATCTGAATCATATTACGCATTCTCCATTTCGAATTTTTTCATGAAATCGGCCAGCGCGCGCACGCCCTCCATGGGCATGGCGTTGTAGATGCTGGCGCGGATGCCGCCGGTGAGGCGATGGCCCTTCAGGCTGACCAGCCCCTGAGATGCGGCTTCCTTGACGAACTTCGCGTCCAGCTCCGGGCTGGGGGTGGTGAAGGTCACGTTCATGCGGCTGCGCGAGGCCGGCGCGGCCTTGGGGCGATAGAAGGCGCTCTCGTCCAGCAGCGCGTAGAGCAGGCTCGACTTTTCGATGTTGACCTTTTCGATGGCCGCCACGCCGCCCTGCTTCTTCAGCCATTTCATGCACAGGCCGGCCATGTAGATGGCGTAGGTGGGCGGGGTGTTCAGCATGCTGCCCTTTTCGTCCATGACCGTCCAGTTGAGGATCTTCGGGCAGTCCTTCCGGGCGCGGCCCAGGAGATCCTTCCGGACGATGACCAGCGTCAGACCCGCCGGGCCGATGTTCTTCTGCGCGCCGGCGTAGATTACGCCGAAGCGGGACACGTCATAGACCTCGGAGAGGATGTTGCTGGACATGTCCGCCACCAGCGGAACCTTGCCCGTCTCGGGCAGCGACGCGTAGCGCGTGCCGAAGATGGTGTTGTTGGTGGTGATGTAAAAATAGTCGGCCTCCGGGTCGAAGTCAGCGGGATTCCACGCGGGAATGGAGACATAATTCTCGTCCCGGGACGAGGCCACGCAGCGCACGGCGCCGTACTTCTGCGCCTCGGTCAGCGCGCCGTGGGCGAAATTGCCGCTGTCGATGTAGTCCGCGCTGCGGGAAAGCAGGTTCAGCGGAATGGCGGCGAACTGGCCCGTCGCGCCGCCCTGCAGGAACAGCACGGAGTAATTCTCCGGCACGCCCATCAGCTCCCGCACGAGAGCCTCGGTTTCGTCGAAGATTTCCTGATACATGGCGGAGCGATGGCTCATCTCCATGACCGACATGCCCGTGCCGTGGTAATCCAGCATTTCCCGCGCAGCGGTCTGGAGCGCCTCCTCGGGCATCATGGACGGCCCGGCGGCGAAATTGTAAACGCGATTCATGGTATACCTCCCATTCAAACAAAGTCTGATTTCGATTTAGAACCAGTATAGTGATCACTTTAGACCTTTTCAAGGTTAAAGCGGTAAAATCTGCGAAGGTTTCCATTCAATTTCTGTCCAGAAATGGTTCGGAGGCTTTTTTCTTCTTCAAGATGATTTTGTTTTTAACCGTTCCGTGATATACTGGAACAGAATAGAATTCGGAGGGATCGAATTTGGCTCGGAAAGACAGATGGCTGCACAGCACGATGCTGGTGACGCTTGTAATTATTCTCAGCAAGGCGGTGGGCTTCGGCCGCGACATGGTGACCACGGCCTATTTCGGCCGCACCATGGAAAACGACGCGTATGTCTCGGCGTACAGCCTGTTCTATCTGCCGGTGCTTCTGTTCAATTCCTGCATTTCGGCGACGCTGATTCCGCTGTTCGTGGAGGAGCGGGAGAGGTTCAGCCTGAAGCATTCCAATCGCTTCGCCAGCAATTCCATCAACCTGTTTTCGCTGGCGGCACTGGTGGTCTCGGCGCTGATGTACATTCTGGCCGGGCCGCTGGTGAATCTGGTGTATCACGGCTTTTCGCCGGAGAAGGCGGCGCTGACGGCGCGGCTTACGCAGATCATGGTGCTGGCGCTGGTGTTCAACGTCGCGTCCATCGCCGTGTCCAGCCTGCTCAACGCCATGGAGAAATACATCGCCGCCCAGCTGACGGGCTTTCCGCTGAGCGTGTGCGTGATTCTCGCGTCGGTCTGCTTTTCCGATCGCTGCGGCATCGAGGCCGTGGCCTGGGGCGTGTTCGCGGCCAATGTGCTGCAGCTGCTGGTGCTGATTCCGTTCCTGCGGGGATGGTTTACCTATACGCCCATGCTCAACGCCGGGGACGAGCGCTTCCGCAAGCTGATGCGACTGGCGCTGCCGGCCATGCTGAGCATGGGCGTGAGCGAGCTGAACCACATGATCGACCATGCGCTGGCCTCGGGGCTGCCCGAGGGCACGCTCACGTCCATGACCTCGGCCTACCGGCTGATTACCTTCGTGCAGGGCATTCTGCTGGTGCCGCTGACGACGGTAATGTTCTCCAAGATGAGCAGGCACGTGGCCGAGGACGATGTGCGCGGCGCGCTGAAGCTGCTGCGCCGGAGCGTGCTGGTCATCACCATGGTGGTGCTGCCGGTGGTGGCCGTAGGCGCGGTGCTGTCCAGCGACGTGATTCAGTTCGCCTACATGCGCGGCAGGTTCACCATGGACGACGTGCGCGTCACCGCGGGCGTGCTGATGTTCTACATCATCGGCATCCCGGCCTTCGGCCTGCGCGATTTCTTCAGCCGCGTGTTCCACTCGCTGAAGGATACGAAGACGCCCTTCCGCGTCTCGTGCATGGTGGTGGCCATCAACGTGGTGCTGAACGTCATTCTGAGAAAATTCATGGGCGCGAACGGTCTGGCCTTCGCCACGTCCATCGCCGGATACTGCGGCATGACGGCCATGGTGCTGCTGCTGAAGAAGCGCTTCGGCAGAATCGGCACGCGCCGCACGACCCGGGAGCTGTGCAAGATCGTCGCCGCCACCGCCGTGTGCACCGCGGTCTGCGTCGCGCTCAACCGCGTGGTTCCCCCGGCGGAGGGCACGCTGAAGGTGACGCTGCGCCTCGTGGTCTGCGGCGGCGCGTCCATCGTCGCCTATCTGGCCTGCGCATGGGCGCTGGGCCTGAACACGCTGAAGAAACTGGTCGGCGGCAGGCGCCGCTGACGGAAGGGAGAAGCCATGCAGGAAGAGGAACGCCTCATCACCACCGGTTTCCGGGAGGAGGACGAGGACGCGGAGCAATCGCTTCGCCCCAGAACGCTGGCCGAGTATTTCGGACAGGACAAGCTCAAAAAGAGCCTGAGCGTCTACATGCAGGCGGCGCTGGCCCGCCGGGAGCCGCTGGATCACATTCTGCTCTACGGCCCGCCCGGACTGGGCAAGACCACGCTGGCGGGTATCATCGCCTCGGAGATGGGCCACAACATCCGCGTCACCAGCGGCCCGGCCATCGAGCGCGCGGGCGACCTCGCGTCCATTCTGACCAACCTGAACGCCGGCGACGTGCTGTTCATCGACGAGATCCATCGCCTGAGCCACTCCGTGGAGGAGGTGCTCTATCCGGCCATGGAGGACTACGCGCTGGACATCATGATCGGCAAGGGCCCGTCGGCGCGCTCCATCCGGCTGGATCTGCCGAAGTTCACGCTCATCGGCGCGACCACCCGCGCGGGCATGCTCACCTCGCCGCTGCGCGACCGCTTCGGCATCAGCTTCCGGCTGGAGATGTATTCGCCCGAGCAGCTGGCGGTCATCGTGCAGCGCTCGGCGAAGATCCTGAAAATCCAGTGCGACCGGGACGGCGCGCTGGAAATCGCCAGCCGCTCCCGTGGCACGCCCCGCATCGCCAACCGCTTCATCCGCCGCGTCCGGGATTTCGCCGAGGTCAACGGCACCGGCCGCATCACTGTGGAGGTGGCGCAGGAGGCGCTGGACATGCTGGAGGTGGACGAGCTGGGGCTGGACCACACCGACCGCACCATGCTGCGCACCATGATGGAGAAGTTCGGCGGCGGCCCGGTGGGTCTGGACACGCTGGCGGCATCCACCGGCGAGGACGCGACCACCATCGAGGACATCTACGAACCCTATCTTTTGCAGCTGGGCTTCCTGATGCGCACGCCCCGGGGCCGCGTCTGCACTCAGGCGGCCTACGACCACATGGGCCTGAAGATGCCCGGCGGCGCGGATCGGCGCGGCGCGGATGACGCTCAGGTCAGAATGGAGCTATAAAAAACGTTTTTCGGGGACCTGTCCTCCGCTGCCGGTAAGTGGGAATTGCCGACGGCGGAGCCGCATGGCCTTCGCTGAAGCGACGGGACTATAGTTTGAAGGACATGGGCCGGAAGAAACGACAGAGGATGTATACAATTATGAAGCTATCTGATTTCATGTACGATCTGCCCGAGGAGCGCATCGCTCAGACGCCGGTGGAGCCGCGGGATCACAGCCGGCTGATGGTGCTGCACCGGGACACGGATCAGATCGAGCATAGGCATTTTTACGACGTGATCGACTATCTGAATCCCGGCGACGTGCTGGTGATTAACGAAACCCGCGTGATTCCCGCGCGGCTGTTCGGCGAACGCGCCGGCGGCGGCGCCTGCGAGGTGCTGCTGCTGCGCCAGCTGGGGCCGAAGCGCTGGGAGACGCTGGTGAAGCCGGGCAAAAAGCTGAAGCCCGGCGCGGAGATCACCTTCGGCGGCGGGCGGCTGAGGGCGAGGATCGCCGAGACCACCGACGTGGGCGGCCGCATCGTGGACTTTGACTGCGATGGCACCTTCGAGGCCGCGCTGGACGAGCTGGGCGAGATGCCGCTGCCGCCCTACATCCACGAGCGTTTGGAGGACAAGGAGCGCTATCAGACCGTCTACGCGAAACAGGAGGGCTCCGCCGCCGCGCCCACCGCGGGCCTGCACTTCACGCCCGAGCTGCTCAATCGCATTCGCGAAAAGGGCGTGGATGTGGTGCCGGTGCTGCTGCACGTAGGGCTGGGCACGTTCCGACCGGTCAAGACCGAGAACGTCGAGGAGCACGAGATGCACTCGGAGTACTTCGAGGTTACAGCCGAGGCCGCCGCGCGCATCAACGCCGCCCGCGAAAGGGGCGGACGCGTCGTCGCCGTGGGCACCACCAGCGTGCGCACGCTGGAATCCGCCGCCGAAAACGGCGTACTGCTGCCCAGACGCGGCGAGACGAGCATCTTCATCAAGCCCGGCTACCGCTTCCAGATGGTGGACGCGCTGATTACCAACTTCCATCTGCCCGGGTCGACGCTGGTGATGCTGGTTTCGGCGCTGTACGACCGGGAGAAGATTCTCGCGGCCTACGAGGAGGCCGTGCGCGACGAGTACCGCTTCTTCTCCTTCGGCGACGCGATGCTCATTCTCTGAGCGCCGCATAAACGGAAAACGCCTTCGCATATGCTGAATGTGCGGAGGTGTTTTTGCGTGAGAATTCCGTGGGAATTGGTGGCTTCGTTCGCGGTGGGGCTGGCGCTGTTGTGCCTGATCGGCTATCTGCTGCTGGTGCCCATGCGATTCATGTGGCGGCTGGCCGCGGGCGGCGTGCTGGGTGCGCTGACGCTGGCGCTGGTCAACGTGCTGGGCTCGCTGGCGGGCTTTTCGGTGGAGATCAATCCCTTCACAGCCATGGCCGTGGGCTTCCTGGGTCTGCCCGGCGCGGCCATGGTGGTGGCGATGCAGCTGCTGCTTTAGGGTGGATGGATGAAAAGCTGACATGGACACAGGAAAAACCCGGAGGGAGCCAGGGCTCCTTCCGGGTTTCTGGCGTTGAACGCGGGGATGGGGGAGCACATCAGAGCGACAGCGCGCGTAGGGGCGGATTCGCTGTTCTGACGGATGCTCCTGCCGCACGAGAGGAGGCCGTACATCAGAAGGGCAGCGCTTAGGAATTCTGTGCCGCCATGCATGGACAGATTCAGGCGAGTTCCGCGCCGCCGCACATGGGCGGTTTCGAGCGCCGGTCAGTCGGGCGGCGAATGCCGATGGACGCGTTACCGCGCGTGAATGAGGTCGTACATCAGAATGGCGGCGGCGACGGCGGCGTTCAGGGATTCCGCGCCGCCGCGCATGGGCAGCTTCAGGCGCAGATCGGCCGCCGCGCGCACGGCGTCGCTGATTCCCCGGGCTTCGTTTCCGATGACGAGGACGATTTTGCCCTCCAGCTTCGGCCGGGCGTAGAAGTCCGAGCCGTGCAGGTCGGAGGCGATCACGGTATAGCCCTCCGCGCGCAGCGCCTCCAGCGCGCCGGCCAGTGGCGCGGCGTGGACGAAGGGCACGCGGAAGCCCGAGCCCATGGCCGCGCGCAGCACCTTGGGCGACAGCGGATCGGCGCTGCCTTCGCCCAGCAGCAGGCCCGAAAAGCCCGCCGCGTCGGCGGTGCGCCAGATGGTGCCCACGTTGCCGGGATCCTGTACGCCGTCCAGCGCCACGACGGCCCCGCCCAGCGCGCCGACAGAACGCGGCTGGGGCGCGGTGAAGGACGCGCACACGCCCTGGGGCGATTTCGTCTCGCACACGGCCTCCAGCAGGCTGCGCGGCACCTCGAAGCACCGCGCGCCGTGCCCGGCCATCTCGGCGGCGAAGTCGGCAAAGCGCTCCTCGGCCAGCAGATCGCAGGGGGTGAGGCCGCACTTCAGCGCCTCGCGGATCATGACCTCGCCCTCCACGAGGATGCGGCCCGTCTCCACGCGCGTCCGGCGGTCCTTCAGATCGCGCAGCGCGCGCACGGCGGGATTTTTCACGCTTGTAATCTTTTCCATGAGCATGCTCCTATCGGCCGCCCGCCGAATAGGCGAGCAGATAGACGTTCCTTGCGCCCGCCTTTCGAAGCGCCTTGGCGCATTCGCGGGCGGTGGTTCCGGTGGTGTACACGTCGTCCACCAGCAGCACGCGGCGGCCGGTGAGATCGACGCGGCATTCGAAGGCGTTTCTGAGATTGGTTCGGCGCGCCGCGCCCTCCAGCACCGACTGCTGAACCGTGTGCCGCGTGCGGACGAGCGCGTCGGCGTAGGAAAGGCTCAGCTTTTCGGCCACGCCGCGGGCCAGCAGCTCCGAATGGTTGAAGCCGCGCCTGCGCCGCCGCCGGGGATGCATCGGCACGGGCACGACCAGCTCGATCCCGGTGGGTTCCATCGCTCTTTCCGCCTCGGCCATGTCCGCGGCCATGGGCTCCGCCAGCAGCTTCACGCCGGCGAATTTCAGACTGCGCACCATGCCGCCCGCGGGGCCGTGGTAGGAATACACCGCCGCCATGCCGTCCAGCGCGGAATCCCGGCGCGCGCCCATCCGGCTGCGGGCCAGCGCCTGCCGGCAGTCCTCGCACAGCCAGTCATTGAGACAGCCTGTTTGGCTTCCGCAGCCCATGCACCGCGCCCGGCGGGGATACAGAAGGTCGAGCAGCGCGTTGCCGAGGCGGGAGAGCCGGGGAAAACGCGCCGCTTTGGCAAAAAGCTCCGCGCGCTGTGACGATGCGGAATGATCGTGCCGACGCTCGGACAGAGCGGCGAAAAGACGGGAGATCACGGGCATGACCTCGCTTTCGAAGGCGGAGAGGGAAATGGGCACACGCGCCGAAACACCTGTGCATTGCGGCAGAAGCTGCGCCTGCCAAGAAAGATGTACGGCGAATCGCCTGCGCATTACGGCGGGAGAAACTGTGCGGCGCACACTGTGCCCGCTGGGAAAAATGTGCGTCGAAACACCTGCGCATTGCGGCAGAAGCTGCTGGCGCGGCGCGATTTGTCGGGCGGCGGGAACGCGCTCATCTTCCATTGCCCTGCTTCAGCCGCTCGGTCAGGGCGCTGTATCGGCGGAGAATGTGGTTGTTGTCCACCATCTGCCTGACGCAGCTCTCCCGGCCCACGAGCACCACCAGCTTCTTCGCGCGCGTGACCGCGGTGTAGAGCAGGTTTCGGGTCATCAGCATCGGCGGGCCGCTGAACAGCGGCAGCACCACGGCCTCGAACTCGCTGCCCTGGCTCTTGTGCACGGACATGCAGTAGGCCGGCTCCAGCTCGTCCAGCATGGACGAATCGTACACCGCCCGGCGGCCGTCGTCGAACTCCACGGTCAGCTCCATTTCCCGGCGATTGACCGAGACGACGAAGCCGATGTCGCCGTTGAACGCGCCGGTTCCGTCCTTTTCGGGCGACGTCCACTCGATGTCGTAGTCGTTGCGCACCTGCATGACCTTGTCGCCCAGCCGGAAGATCACGTCGCCCCGCGCCAGCTCCGGCTTGTCCCGATGGGCGGGGTTCAGCGCCTGCTGAAGGACGCGGTTCAGCGCGAACACGCCCAGATCGCCGCGCTTCATGGGCGCCATGACCTGAATGTCCCGAAGCGAATCCAGCTTCATGTAGTTGGGCAGCCGCGTCTGCACCAGCGCCACTACGGACTGGGCCGCCTGCGCCACGCTCTCCCGGCGCTCCATGAAGAAATCCGTCTCCCGGCTGCGCAGCGTCGGGTATTCGCCGCGGTTGATGCGATGGGCGTTGACGACGATCATGCTCTGGCCCGCCTGGCGGAAGATCTCCGTCAGGCGCACCACGCGCACCACGTCCGCGGCGATGAGATCGCGCAGCACGTTGCCCGCGCCCACCGACGGCAGCTGATCCGCGTCGCCCACCAGAATCAGCCGCGTGCCCGGGCGCAGCGCCCTCAGCAGCGCGCGCATCAGGAAGACGTCCACCATGGACATCTCGTCCACGATCACCACGTCGGCCTCCAGCGGGTTGTCCTCGTCCCGGGCGAAGCCCTGCCCCTCGCCGCCGTATTCCAGCAGCCGGTGCAGCGTCCGCGCGGAGCATCCGGTGGCCTCGCTCATGCGCTTGGCCGCGCGTCCCGTGGGCGCGCAGAGCTCCACGCGGCCCATGCGGCGCATCAGGCGGATGATGCAGTTGATGGACGTGGTTTTGCCGGTGCCCGGGCCGCCGGTGACCACGGCCACGCCCTCGGTGACGGCGGCCAGCACGGCGCTGCGCTGCTCCCCGCAGAGGGCGACCTTCTCGTCGCGCTCGTATTCGGCGATCTCGGCGAGGATCGCCTCCTCGCTTTGGGGCGCGGGCAGTATGGAATCCCGCAGCGCCAGCAGCAGCTTCGCCGTGTCGCGCTCCGCGTCCAGCAGATTGGGCAGATACACGGCGCGCTCGTCTCCAACCTCCTCCAGAACCAGCGCCCGGCGGGTGAGCAGCACCTTCAGCGCGCGGGCCGTCGTCTCCTCCGACGCGCCGAGAACGCGCCCGGCCTGGGCGATGAGCTCGCCCTCGGGCAGGTACATGTGGCCCATGCCATTGGCGGCCTCGGAGAGCACGTAGCGGATGCCGCTGCACAGGCGAAACTCGGACTCCTTGGCAAAGCCCAGCGACGCGGCGATGGCGTCGGCGGTCTTGAATCCCACGCCGTCCACCTCGTCCACCAGCCGGTAGGGATTGGCGCGCAGCACCTGCTCGGCGGCCTCGCCGTAGGTCTTGACGATCTTCATGGACAGAGCGGGGGACAGGCCGTAGCCCTGCAGAAACAGCAGCGTGCCGCGCATGGCGTTCTGCTCCTCGAAGGCCTCGGCGATCTGGCGGGCGCGCTTGGGGCCGATGCCGTCGATCTCGGTCAGCCGTTCGGGCTCGCTCTCCAGTATGTCCAGCGCCCGCGCGCCGAAGCGGCCGACGATGAGCCTGGCCGTGGCCGGGCCTACGCCCTTGATGAGACCCGAGGCCAGATACTTCTCCACGGCGGATTTCGTCTCCGGCCGGGTGGTCTCGTAGCCGCTGACGCGAATCTGTTCGCCGTATTCCCGATGCTCCACCAGCTCGCCGTCGAAGATGGCGTGCTCGCCCGCCGAGAGGAACGGCATGACGCCCACGGCGCTGGTGCGTCCCGAGCCGTCCAGCCGGACGGAGGCCACCGTCCAGCCGTTCTGATCGTTGCGAAAGACGATCTCCTCCACCGTTCCCTCGAATTTCGACATGGCGCTTCCCTTCTGAAATGTCCGGTCGTTTCAAAAAGCGAAGTCCGGCACGAAAGACCGTCCTTCGCTTTGCTCATTGCGTCAGTGCTGCGCGTTCTTCGCGTGAATCAGGCACAGGCCCTTCAGCGTCAGCAGCCCGTCCATCACGTCGATGACGTTGGACTCCTCGGCCACCAGCACGGCCAGTCCGCCGGTGGCGATGACCTTGGCGTGGGGCGCGTTCAGCTCCTTCTTCATGCGCTCGATCAGGTAGTTCACCTGCCCGATGTAGCCGTAGACGATGCCCGCCTGCATGTTGGTCACGGTGCTGCGGCCGATGACGCTCTCGGGCTTGGTCAGCTCGAAGCGCGGCAGCTTCGCGGCGCGCTCGGTCAGCGCGTCGGCGGCCAGCTTGAGGCCCGGGCAGATGGCTCCGCCGAGGAATTCGCCCCGTTCGGAGATCACGCCGAAGGACGTGGCGGTGCCGAAGTCGATGGTGATGCACGGCCCGCCGTAGAGCTCGTAGGCCGCCACGGCGTTGGCGATGCGGTCGGAGCCCAGCTCCCGCGGGTTTTCATACTTGATGTTGATGCCCGTCCTGACGCCCGGCTCGATCTTCATCGGCTCGATGCCGAAGTAGTTCCGGCACATGTGCTCCACGGTGAAGTTGATCTGCGGCACCACCGACGACATCATGATGCCGTCGATCTGGCCGCGGTCGATGCGGTTGTATTGCAGAAGGTTCATCAGCAGAAGGCCCAGCTCGTCCGACGAGCGCTGGCGGTCGGTGGAGATGCGCCAGTACTGACGCATCTCCATGCCCTCAAACAGCGCGGTCTTGATGTTGGTATTGCCGATGTCCAGCGTGAGAATCATGGACGATCTCCTCCGTTGTTTACTTGTGTGCGTCCAGCAGGCCGGCCTTGCCCAGCGCCGCGCCGACGGCTCCGGTCAGAACCGTGGCCGCTGCCATCTCCGCCACGGCGTTGACGCCCACGAAGGCGCAGACGAAGACCAGCAGGTTCCGCCCGGCCACGAGGCCCTGAACGTATTCGGTGCCGCCGAACAGAACGAGCAGCGCCGTCATGAAAAACAGCGTGTTCAGGAACGCGGACAGAAAGCCCGTGATCGCGCAGGCGACATAGGGCTTCGCCTTTTTGGACAGGCCGCGATAGATCCAGCCCAGCAGCAGGCCGTCCAGCGCCCGGGGCACAAACCGCTGCACGAAGGCCAGAAAGGGATTGATGCTGAAGAGCATCACGCCCATGGCGCTGCTGCCGCCGATGCCGAGACACTGCAGAAAGCTGGTCAGGCCGAACACGCAGCCGCAGATCAGTCCGCCCACCGGCCCCAGCGCCACGGCGGCCACGGCTAGCGGAATGACGTTCAGCGTGATCGCCAGCGGGCCGATGTTCAGATAGCCCAGCGGGGTCATGCTCATCAGGAGCAGAATGGCGATCAGCAGCGCGAGGACGACGAAGTTGCGAATGGACAGTTTTTTCATGGTGAGTTCCTCCGTTCGAGTTCTTTTTGGGATACCCTACGAAAAATGAGAAAAGGGAAAAACCGCGTTCGGCTCCGAGGATGCCGACGTGCTTATTATAACATGTTTCGACCCGCCTGCAAACCGCATTATGTTAAAAAAGAATTTACGGCCTTGTGGACGAAACCGACGCATGCTATAATTTGTTTATTCATATATATGTTTGCAGAAGGCGGTCGGGAAGGAGTTTGCCCGACGGAGATTCTGGTGAAATAGGAGGCTTGTCCAATGATTACCCGCAGAGACGACCAAAAAAAGAGCGTCCGCGAATACATGCGCGGAGGCAGGGAGTTTGTTCAGCTCACCGCGCTGAGCCGGGAGCTGCCGGAGCACGCGCGCCTGTTCAGCGTGCTGCGCCTGATTCCCGGCGCGTCCATCGGCTATCACGAGCACGAGGGCGAAACCGAAATGTTTTATTTTCTCGAGGGCTGCGGCCGGGTGCGCGACGACGACAAATACTTCGACGTGAATCCCGGCGATTCCATGGCCACCTTCAGCGGCCACGGCCACGCGGTGGAGAACACCGGCGACTGCGATCTGGTGATTCTCGCCGTCATCGTGACCGACTGATTTTTGCCCCTTCCGCGGTCGGCGGAAGGGGCTTTCACAAAGGGAAAGGAGATTTGCTTATATGACTTTTGGCGAAATTCGCGAGCGCGCCGCGCATATGCGGGCGCAGAATCTGGCCGCCGCCGCGCGGCTGACCGATCGGGTGAGCGCGGAGGACTATCGCGCGCAGGTGCGCCCGGCGCGGCAGGGCGGCGAGGCGATTGAGATCTGGACGGACGCGTTCAACCGCGCCCTCCGGGAGCACGAGGTGCTGGTCGTTCCCGCCCGGGAGGAGCCGTATTACATCGACGCTTCCATCATCATGCCCTCCGGTCGCCGCATCGAGGCCGAGGGCGCGCGCATCCGCGCCGTGGACGGCATGGACGTGCTGATGCTGCGCAGCGAGCATGTGCGCGACGGCTCCCGCGCGCCCATCGCAGAGGGGGACGCGGATGAGAACATTTCCATCCTCGGCGGCCGCTGGGAGGAGCCGCGCACCGAGCGCGCGGGCTATGGACGGAGCGGCAGGATCGACGAGGCGCGCTCCATGCACGGCGTTTCCACCTGCATGCTGTTTAACAACCTCTCCGGGCTGACGCTCCAGCATGTGACCTTTTCCCACTGCGGCGCGTTCGCCGTGCAGACGGGCAATCTGAAAAACGGCGTGTTCGAGGACGTGATCTTCGAGCATTGCTTCGCCGACGGCCTGCACCTGAACGGCAACACGGATACGGTGTGGATTCGGGACGTGCGCGGCTACGTGGGCGACGATCTGGTGGCGCTGAACATGTACGACTGGCAGGATTCCTCGGTGAACTTCGGCCCCACGAAGACCGTGTGGTGCGAAAATCTGACCCTTTCGCCGGAGAGCCCCTACAAGGCCCTGCGCATCGAGCCGGGCGTGTATTACTACGACGACGGGACGAGCGTGGACTGCTCGCTGCACGACGCGGTGTTCAAAAACGTGCGCGGCGTGAACACCTTCAAGCTCTACTATCAGACGCCGGCCTATCTGGTTTCGGAATCGCCCGAGCGCGGCGGCGTGGGCAGCGGCGGCGACCTTTATTTCGAGGATATCGAGATCGACCTCGCCGCGCCCATCGACCGGCTGCCGGATTATGTGAATTCCGACCCCGTGACCGGCAGCTTCGCGGCCTTCGAGCTGGGCTCCAATCTCGAGAGCCTGACGCTCAGGAACGTGCGCGTCAGGCTGCACCGCGACCGGTATCCCATGTCGTTTCTGGTCTGCGCCGGGCCCAAGTCCTGCCGCGTGGGCGAGAAGGAAATCTTCGACCCCTATCTGTCCAGCGAGACGAAGCGGCTGGTTCTGGAGGACATTACCATCGACGGCGAGCATCCGGAGGACGTCGCGCCCTACGTTCGCGAAATCGCCTTCGATGATCCCGCGCGCTTCGCATGCCCGCCCGCCGCGGGGAGAATCCGGGAAATCGAATATCGGAAATGAGCAGAAGCTGCCTCCGGCGAAGCGTCGCCGGAGGCAGTAACCGTTTTGGAGGGGCGGGTTATCCGCCGCGCGTCGGCTCCATTGACTGCCGCTTCGAAATCTATCGGCATTTCGCGGCAGCCGCCGAATCCGGGCGGAATTCCGGAAGAGTCCGCGCCTCAGGGACGCGTCTCGATGCGCGTGAACGCGCCGTCGCGCAGGCACTGGGCCAGCTCCGCGGAGGTGTGGATATCCCGGTCGGTGACGATGCCGCCCCGGGCCAGCGCGTCGGGCTCGTGGAAGTCGCTGCCCGAGGTGCGGATAAAGCGCGGATTCGCTTCGGCGACCGCCAGCGCGCGCTCGTTGTGGCTCTGGTGATGGGGATGGCCGTTGTAGACCTCCACGCCGTCCAGCGCGCTCAGCTCGGCCAGCGCGCACATGGAGCGGAAGGGATGGGCCTGAATCAGCAGCGCGCCATAGCGATGGCACAACGCCTGAAGCTCCGGAAGCGACAGCTCGTACAGCCGGGGATTTTCCTGAACGAAGTTCGGCTCCGCGCCGAAGATCAGAAAGTCGTTGCAGGGATGCTCGGCGGAATGGGCCTCCAGACCGAACAGCACGCGCACGCCCCAGCGCTCGCCGGCCTCCCGCGCCGCGCGATAGCCCGCCAGCCAGGTTTCGACCTTCTCCGCGTCCGTGCCGGTGAGCCGATCCATCACGTAATCGTTATAGTGGTCGGTGACGACCACGCCGCCGTAGCCCGAGGCCGCGAAGGCCGCGATTCCCTCCGCCGCCGGAACCCGCCCGCAGGGGCTGGTGGGCGCGGTGTGCAAGTGAAGCTCCCATTTCATGGCGCAATGCCCTTCTTTCGCAAATGCTCGAAAAACCGGCTTCAATTATATCAGCGCCGCGGCGCGCCGTCAAGGAAAACGCGCGTTTTTCCATTCGCGCGCTTGACAACGCGCCGGTTTGCTTGCTACAATAAACTGATACGCGATGCGCGAGGGGGAGAAGAGAAATGTACATCGTGGTTGGACTGGGCAATCCCGGAAGGAAATACGAGCACACGCGCCACAACGTCGGCTTCGACGTGCTGGAGGTGCTCTCGCAGAAATATGATATACCCATCCGCAAACTGCGCTGCAAGGCGGCGGTGGGCGAGGGAACCATTCGCGGCGAGCGCGTGGTGCTGGCGCAGCCCCAGACGTTCATGAACCTGTCGGGCGAGAGCGTGGTGGAGCTGATGAACTGGTACAAGGCCGAGCCGGAGCACCTCATCGTGGTCTACGACGACGTGGATCTGCCCGAGGGCCGGCTGCGCTTCCGCCCCAGCGGCAGCGCCGGAACCCACAACGGCATGCGCAACATCATCTATCTGCTGGGGAAGGAGAACTTTCCCCGGGTGCGCGTGGGCATCGGCCGTCCGGCGGAGGGCTGGGACATGAAGGACTGGGTGCTGGCCACCTACAACACGCCCGAGCTGCGCAAGACCATGTTCGACGCGTATCTGAACGCGGCGGACGCGGTGGCGACGCTCATCGGCGACGGCGTGGACGCCTGCCGCCAGTTTGTTTCCAAGTGCAATTCGTGAGAATCTGACGGTTCGCGCATTGGGCGCGGGAGGATGGTATGGAGCAATTCGTCGGGCGCTACGGCTGCCTGTTCAGCCCGCTGGAGGAGCTGGACGCGTTTCGAGATCTGACGGACGCGCTGCGCAGGCCGGGCGTCTATTCGGCCTACGGCCCGGACGACGCCCAGCGGGCGCATCTCATCGCCGCAGCGGTGCGGAAGCTGAACCGCCCGGCGCTGGTGATCGTGCCCAACGAGATGGCCGCGCTGCGCATGACGGAGGATCTGAACCTGCTTCTGGACGGCCGGGTGCGCAGCCTGCCGGCCCGGGAGCTGACCTTTCTGAAGGCGGCGGCCTCCAGCCACGGCATGACCCTTCGCCGCATGGAGGCGCTGGGCGACTGCGCCACGGGCAAAGCGGCGGCGCTGGTGCTGTCCGCGGACGCGATGATGAACCGGCTGATGCCGGCGGATCGGCTGCGCGGGCACGTCGTTGAGATCGACGACACCATGCGCATGGAGCCGTCGGAGCTGATGGAGAAGCTGACCGACGCGGGCTACGAGCGCGTCCAGCTGGTGGAGGCGCGGGGCCAGTGCGCCCTGCGCGGCGGCATTCTGGACGTGTATCCCGTGGGCGAGCCCAACGCGCTGCGCATCGAGTTCTTCGACGACGAGATCAACTCCATCCGCAGCTTCGATGTGATGACCCAGCGCTCCGTGTCGCCGCGCCCGTCCGCGCGGCTCTATCCCGCCACGGAGACGCTCCTGAAGGAAGAGGAGCGGCTGCTGGCCGCGGGCCGGCTGAGCTTTCAGCTCAGGAACAGCGCCTCGGGCCGGGGACGGAGCCGTCAGAAGCAGCTGGAGAGCCAGTTCGACCTCACGCCCTTTGAGGATTTCCTCAGGCAGACGGCGGCGGACGAGGAGGCCGGCACGTCGGGGCGCTCGGCCCGCAGCGCCATGGAGCGCAACTTCGCCTTTGCCGTGGACGCGCTGCAGACGGGCCGCAGCTTCGACGGCGAGGATTCGCTGGCGCCGGTGCTGCTGGACTATGAGGCGACGGCCGCCGACTATCTGGACGATCCCATCGTGGTGCTGGATCAGCCCGAGCGGCTGCGCGAGCGCTGCGAAAACGCCTATCTGGAGTTCAAGGAGCAATTTCAGGCAGCGCTGGAGCGCGAGGAGGCGCTTCCGGTGCAGGCCGAGCTGCTCTGGCACTGGGACACGGTGCTGTCCAAGCTGGACGGGAGAAGCCTGCTGATCGCCAATCCCTTCCTGCGCACCGAGCGGGACTTCGCGCCCAAGGCGCTGTTCAAATTCGAGTGCCGCAACGCCACGGGCTATCAGACGAACCTCAGGGAGCTGGCGGCCGATCTGAACCAGTGGAAGGCCGACGGCTGGCGCGTGGCGCTGCTGGCGGGCGGCAACGCCCGCGGCGAGCGGCTGGAGAAGGCGCTTGCCGATCTGGAAGCGCCGGCAAAGTTCATGGAGGAAGCGCCCGACGCGCTTGAGCCCGGTCAGCCGGTGATCCTGCCGGTGACGCTGAACCGGGGCTTCCTGTATCCGGATATCAGGTTCGCCATCCTGTCCGAGTCGGACGTGTACGGCGTGAACCGCCAGAAGAGCCGCGCCCGGGCGCGCTCCGGCGAGAAGATTTCGGCCTTCACCGACCTGCGTGTGGGCGATTACGTCGTCCACGAGAACCACGGCATCGGCCAGTACATGGGCACGGTGCGCCTGGCCAGCGACGGAACCTACCGCGACTTTCTGCACATCCGCTATCAGGGCTCGGACAAGCTCTACGTGCCCACGGATCAGCTGGATCGCGTGCAGAAGTACATCGGCTCCGAGGGCGAAGCGCCCAAGCTGAACCGCCTCTCCGGCGGCGAATGGCAGCGGCAGAAGTCCAAGGTCAAGCAGTCCATCCGGGACATGGCGGGCGATCTGCTCAAGCTCTACGCTCAGCGCGAGTCCGTGCCCGGCCACGCCTTCGACCCGGACACGCCCTGGCAGCGGGAGTTCGAGGACAGCTTCCCCTACGAGGAAACGCCGGATCAGCTGGCGGCCATCGAGGACATCAAGCGCGACATGGAATCGCCGAAGGTCATGGATCGCCTGCTGTGCGGCGACGTGGGCTACGGCAAGACCGAGGTGGCGCTGCGGGCCATCTTCAAGGCGGTCATGGGCGGCAAGCAGGCCGCCATGCTCGCGCCGACGACCATTCTGGCTCAGCAGCACTACGCCACCATGCTCAACCGCTTCAACGGCTTCCCCATCCACGTGGAGACCATCAGCCGCTTCAAGACCGCCGCGGAGCAGAAGGACATTCTGCGCAGGCTCCGGGAGGGCGACGTGGACGTGATCGTGGGAACCCACCGGCTGCTGGCCAAAGACGTGGAATTCAAGAACCTCGGCCTGCTGGTGGTGGACGAGGAGCAGCGCTTCGGCGTGGCCCACAAGGAGGCCATCAAGAAGATGAAGCAGTCCGTGGACGTGCTGACGCTCACGGCCACGCCCATTCCCCGCACGCTGCACATGTCCATGGTGGGCATCCGCGACATGAGCCTGCTCCAGTCGCCGCCGGAGGAGCGCTATCCCGTGCAGACCTACGTGGTGGAATACTCCGACGGGCTGGTGCGCGACGCGATTCTGCGCGAGCTGGCCCGGGGCGGACAGGTCTATGTGCTCCACAACCGCGTGCAGACCATCGACGTGATGTACGCGCGGCTGAAGAAGCTCGTTCCCGAGGCGCGCATCGCCGTGGGCCACGGCCAGATGCGCGAGCACGCGCTGGAGGACGTGATGATGGACTTCTACGAGGGCAAATTCGACGTGCTGCTGTGCACCACCATCATCGAGGCCGGTCTGGACGTGCCCCGGGCCAACACGCTCATCGTCTGCGACGCGGATCGCTTCGGTCTGGCGCAGCTGTATCAGCTGCGCGGCCGCGTGGGCCGCAGCAACCGGCTGGCCTACGCCTATCTGACGGTCAATCCCAACAAGGTGCTCACCGAGACGGCCGACCGCCGTCTGGCCGCCATCCGGGAGTTCACCGAGTTCGGCTCGGGCTTCCGCGTGGCCATGCGCGATCTGGAGATCCGCGGCGCGGGCAACCTGCTGGGCATGGAGCAGAGCGGCTTCATGGCCTCGGTGGGCTACGACCTCTACGTCAAGATGATCGAGGAAACCATTCACGAAATGCGCGGCGACGCGTCTCAGGGCGACGTGGACACCCGCGTGGACGTGAAGGTGGACGCGTATCTGCCCCAGGAATACGTCTCCAACGACCTGCTGCGCATGGAGATGTACAAGCGCATCGCGTCCATCCGCTCCGAGGAGAGCCGCGACGATCTGGTGGACGAGCTGATCGACCGCTTCGGCGATCCGAAGAAGCCCGTCATGAACCTGATCGACATTGCCCAGCTCAAGGCGCTGTGCTCGCGGCTGGCCATCGACTACGTCACCTGCAAGGGCGCTTCGCTGGTGATGCGCTTCTCCATTTCCGCGGAGATCGACTTCGTGAGCGTGCTCACCGCGGTCAAGCGCCATCCGGAGCTGCAGGTCAACGGCACCAATCCGCCGTCGCTGGTGTTCACGGAGCTTGGAAAGGCGCCCGACGAGCTGCTGGCCGACGCGGTGGGCGTGATGCTGAAGGTCACGAAGGACTTTGAGGCGCTGACGGCGAAGGAGCCGGAGACGAAGGAGGAAGCATGAAGCACGATTTTCTGCCGGTCACGCCCGAGGAGGTTCGCCGGCGCGGCTGGGACGCGCCCGACTTCGTCTACGTCACCGGCGACGCCTACGTGGATCATCCGTCCTTCGGCCTGGCCATTATCTCCCGGGTGCTGGAAAAGGCGGGCTATCGCGTGGCCATGCTGCCCCAGCCCGACTGGCACACCTGCGAGGATTTCAGGCGGTTCGGACGGCCGAAGATCGGCTTTCTGGTCACGGCGGGCGTGATCGACTCCATGGTCAACCACTACACCGCCGCCAAAAAGGTGCGCAGCGAGGACGCGTATTCCCCCGGCGGCAGGGCCGGCCATCGCCCCGACCGCGCCACCATCGTCTACTGCAACCGCATCCGCGAGGCCTACGGCGCGATTCCCATCGCCGTGGGCGGCGTGGAGGCGTCGCTCAGGCGCTTTGCCCATTACGACTACTGGGACGACCGGGTGCGCAATTCCCTGCTGGTGGACAGCGGAGCCAACGTGCTCATGTTCGGCATGGGCGAGCGCTCCATCCTCCGCGTGGCCGAATGGATGCGCGAGGGGAAGAGTTTTGAGGAAATGCGCGTGCCCGGTACCTGCGTGATGGCCTCGGACGTGCCCGAGGGCTTTACCGAAATTCCCTCCGAGGAGACCGTGGCCGCGGACAAACGCGCCTACGCCGAGGCCTTCCGCGAGCAGTACGCCCAGCAGGATCCCGTGCGCGGGAAGCCGCTGGCGCAGCGCCACGGCCGGAAGGTGCTTCTGCAGAACGTGCCCGACCTTCCGCTGACCGAGGGGGAGCTGGACGAGGTCTATGCGCTGCCCTATATGCGCGACTACCATCCCATGTACCGCGCCGAGGGCGGCGTCCCCGCCATCGACGAGGTGCGGTTCTCCATCGCGTCGGTGCGCGGCTGCTTTGGCGCGTGCAGCTTCTGCGCGCTGACCTTCCATCAGGGGCGCATCGTCACGTCCCGCAGCAAGGAGTCCATTCTGGCCGAGGGCCGGCTGCTGACGCAGCAGCCCGGCTTCAAGGGCTACATCCACGATGTGGGCGGCCCCACGGCCAATTTTCGCAGACCCGCCTGCGATAAACAGCTCAAATGCGGCGCGTGCCGCGACCGGCAGTGCCTGTTCCCGAAGCCGTGCCCCAACATGAAGGCCGACCATCGGGAGTACATCGACATCCTGCGCGCCCTGCGCGAGCTGCCGGGCGTGAAGAAGGTGTTCATCCGCTCGGGCATCCGCTTCGACTATCTGCTGGCGGACAAGAAGAACGATTTCCTGACCGAGCTGGTGCGCCATCACGTGTCCGGCCAGCTGAAGGTCGCGCCGGAGCACGTCAGCCCCAACGCCCTGCGCTATATGGGCAAGCCCAATGCGGAGGTCTACGACGAGTTCTGCCGCCGCTACAGGCAGGCCAACGAGCGCGCGGGACTGAAGCAGTATCTGGTGCCATATTTCATGTCCAGCCATCCGGGCTGCACGCTCAGCGACGCGGTGATGCTGGCGGTCTACATGAAAAAGACCGGCCAGCATCCTGATCAGGTGCAGGACTTCTATCCCACGCCGGGCACGCTGTCCACGGCCATGTTCTACACCGGTCTGGATCCCCGGGACATGCAGCCGGTCTACGTGCCGCGCGATCCCGCCGAAAAGGCGCTCCAGCGCGCGCTGATGCAGTACAACAAGCCCCAGAACCGCGCGCTGGTGGAAAAAGCGCTGCGCAAGGCGGGCCGCGAGGATCTCATCGGCTGGGACAAAGACTGCCTGATCCCGCCCGCGGGCGGGCATGGATATGGCAGAGAAGAGCCGAGGCGGGGCGAGAAGCCCGGCGCTCGCGGTGAAAAGCCGAATTCGCGCGGAGAAAAATCCGGTCGAAGTGAAAGAACGGGTTCGCGCGGCGGAAAGGCCGGCGGGGACGACCGGCAGAATTTCCGCGGCGGCCAATCCGACCGGATCGAAAGAGCTGAGCACCGCAGCGAAAGACTCATCCGCGGAGAACGTTCCAATCGCCGCGGCGCGAACGATTCTCCCGCCCGGGGAGGCGCTTCCCGCGCCGCCGATGGTCGGAAAGGCGCGCGCTTCGACGAGCGGAATCCCCGCAGCTTCGACGAGCGCATCTCCCGCGCTCCATCGGGAACCCGGCCGCCCAAGCATCCGCCTAAGGGTGGAAGCTCCGGCAAGAAGCACAGATAACCATCGATAAAGGAGAAGCAACCATGAATCAGAAGGACGTCTCCGAGATTCGCCGCCGGCTGAATCCCGACAAAAACGCCATCCCCGCCATCCGGGGCTGCTATGTCAACGAAAAGCGCGAGATCGTGTCCGCGTTCAACCGCCCGCTCATCTCTCTGCCTCAGGAGGAAATGGAGAAGTATCTGGCGCTGCTGCGCCGATCGCTGACGGGCATTCCCGGAAAGAACTTAATCGAGATCGAGTTTCGGCCCGATCAGGTGATGGACGGCGAGGAGCACCATCTGCTCTCCGCCATGCGCAACACCCAGCTGAAGGTGGAGGAGGGCGTGCAGGCCTTCTATCAGAAGGTCATCGACTCCCTAGAAATGGAGGGCAATTACCTGCTTCTGCTGGCCTCGGATGCCTACGACGTGCCCTTCCATCCCAAGGACGAGATGAAGGTGGACGACGCGTCGGAGGAGGTTTTCAATTACTTCCTCTGCTGCGTCTGCCCGGTGAAGCTGACCAAGCCGGCACTGAGCTATTTCGCCTCGGACAACGATTTCCACGAGCGCGAGCAGGACTGGGTCGTGGCCGCGCCGGAGATCGGCTTCATGTTCCCGGCCTATGAGGACGGCGCGGCGAACATCTACAAGGCGCTGTACTTTACTCGCGACACGGCGGAGCTGCACGACGAGTTCATCGACGCGGTGTTCAATATCAACGCGCCCATGCCCGCCGCCGAGCAGAAGGAGACCTTCCAGGCCATTCTGGAGGAGACCATCGGCGACGAGCTGAGCTACGACGTGGTGCAGACGGTGCACGAGCAGCTGCGCGACCGCATCGAGGAGCAGAAGGGCGACAAGACCGCCGAGCCCACCGTCGTCTCCAAGCGCGAGGTCAAGTCCATGCTGGAGTCCTGCGGCGTGCCCGAGGAGCGCATGACCGCCTTCGAGCAGCGCTACGACGACGCCTTCGGCGCGGGCATCGAGCTCAGTGCCCGCAACATCGTGGACGAGAAAAAGTTCGAGGTGCGCACGCCCGACGTGGTGATTCAGGTCAATCCCGAGCGCAGCGATCTGGTGGAAACCCGCGTCATCGACGGCTTCAAGTACATCCTCATCCGCGCGGACGAGGGCGTGACCGTCAACGGCGTGAACATCGCCATCGCCTCGCAGGCGGCGGCAGAGAACGACGACGCGCCGTTCTGAGAAGGCTTTTCATCAAAATGACACGGAAATGCCGTGGTTCTTCCGTAAAAAGATGGTATAATGATTAGACAAGCCGCAGGCTTGGCCGGGTCGGCGGGATGCCGAAGGCAGTTCGCCGACAATCATGCTATAAATAATCCTGTCGTCGGGAAACGTTTCTTCCCGGCGGGCGGACATTGATCCCCTATGGAGGAATACATGAGCGCAAAATATGTGATTTTCAAGCCCCGGGAGCGGGAGCGGAATTTCCTGGTCTCGGTGCTGTTCATGACGATGCGGATGCTGTTCTTCGTCGTGCTGCTGATCGGCCTGTCCTGCGGCGGACTCATGGTGGGCGTGGCCAAGGCGTGGATGGACACCACGCCGGATCTGGATCTGGACAAGATCGGCGCGCAGGCCCAGACCTCGTTCATCTACGACAGCAAGGGCGGTCTGATTACGGAGTTCAAGGGCTCGCAGAACCGAATCTACGTGGAGATCGACGAGATTCCCAAAAACCTCATCAACGCCGTCATCTCCATCGAGGACAAGCGCTTCTTCGAGCACCACGGCATCGACCTGAAGCGACAGGTGGGCGCCATCGTCAACAACCTCATGGGCGGCAGCACCCAGGGCGCGTCCACGCTCACCTGCCAGCTGGTCAAGCTGACCATGCTCAGCAGCGAGCAGACCTATCGCCGCAAGGTGCAGGAGGCCTATCTCGCCGTGGAGGTCGAGAAGAGTCTCTCCAAGGAGCAGATTCTCGAGGCTTACATGAACGTCATCTTCCTCGGCGGCTCCAGCTACGGCGTGAAGATTGCCGCGCAGGACTACTTCGGCAAGGATCTTCAGGATCTGACGCTGCGCGAATGCGCCGCCATCGCCGCCATCATCCGAAATCCCAACCGCTACAATCCCCGCCGCTGCTATTACAAGAGCTCGGGCAGGAGCACGCCGGAGGCCATCGAGGGCCGAACCAATCTGGTGCTCGAGTCCATGCTGGAGCAGAAGCTGATTACCCAGGAGGAATACGACGAGGCGCATTCTCAGACGCTGACGGTGCTGGAGAAATCCACCGCCACCACCGACGCGATGTACGACAACGCCTATTACGTCGAGTACGCCATCTACGACGTGGTGACCAAGATGCTGCGCGTGGAGGGGCTGGAGGACACCCGCTCCAACCGCAGCGCCATGGAGACCAAGCTGCGCAACGGCGGCTACAAGGTGTTCACCTCGCTGGACCCCGAGGTGCAGTCGGCCGTGCAGGACGCCATCACCAACTGGTCGAGCTATCCCGAGATGCGCTATTCCAATGACGCGTCCACCCAGGCCTCGCTGGGCGGCGGCGAATATCTGACCGTCGTGCAGCCCCAGTGCGCCGCGGCGGTGATGAACTGGCACACGGGCGAGCTGGTGGCCATCGTGGGCGGGCGTTCCACGCCGGTTCAGAAGCTGCAGCTCAACCGCGCCTATCAGATGAAGATGTCCGTCGGCTCGTCGCTCAAGCCACTGGCGGTTTACGGCCCGGCGCTGGATCTGGGCGCTTCGCCGGCCTCGCCGGTGCTGAACCTGCCCATTCCCATCGAGGGCTGGAACGGCGGCGAGGGCTATCCGAGAAACTTCAGCACCGACGGCGATTACTCCGGCGTGGAGTCCATGCGCTACGCCATCAACCGCTCTCACAACACGTCCACGGCCCACGTGCTGTATGAATATGTGGGCATCGAGAACGCGGTCAAGTATCTGCTGATGCTGGGCATCGAGCCGGATCACATCCTCGCCAACGGCGCGGGCCTCGCGCTGGGCGTGTCCTATCCGTCCATGGTGGAGATGGCCGCGGCCTTCGGCGCGGTGGCCAATTCGGGCACCTATCAGGAGCCCTACGCCTTTACCCAGATTCTCAACCCCGACGGCACGGTGTACATCGACGTGCGCGAGGTGCAGACCACCCGCGAGGTCTTCAAGCCGTCCACGGCGTGGATGCTGGTGGACATGCTCAAGGGCTGCGTGCAGGAGGGCGTGGGCACCGGCGCAAGGGCCAATTTCGGCGGCCTGACCGTGGCCGGCAAGACCGGCACCAACACCGACTACTGCGGCGTGACCTTCGCCGGCATGACCGGATACTACTCCGGCGCGGTCTGGATCGGCTCGGACAACAACCGCCCGCTGGTCTCCAGCGCCACCGGCGGCAGCGCCGCCGCGCCCCTCTGGGCGGAGATCATGACCCAGGTGCATCTGGCCACCGGCTGCACCACGAACCGCGAGATCATCGGCGGCTCGGCCTCGGACTACGGTCTGGTTCCCGTGGAGGTCTGCGCGGTGTCGGGCATGGTTCCCACCTCCGCCTGCCGCCACGACGCCAACGGACACACCACTAACATCGACTGGTATCTGGACGGCACGCAGCCCACGGCCAAGTGCAACATGCATCGCGCCGTGACCATCTGCAGCCGCTCCCACAAGGTGGCCACGTCCAATTGCTCGTCCACCTTTGTGGCCGGACTGATCTACATCCCCGAGGGCCATCCGCTGCGCTACGCGCAGAATCTGGAGGACGTGACGGAGTACTTCATCGGCGCTTCCATCGACGAAAACTCCACCAGCCTCGGCTATTGCACCACCTGCCGCTGAATACGCGGCGCGGCCCCCTCATATGCTTGCAAAAAAGCGATGAGGGGGCTTCGTTTTATGGCGACCAAGAGGGCAAGCGCGCTTCTGTCCATTCTGAAGGGACTGCTCGCCGCCGCGGCGGTCACGCTGCTGGGCATGGCGCTGATCGCGGCGCTGGTGCTGACCGCGCGGCTGAGCGACGGAGTGCTGACGCTGCTGAATCAGCTGCTCAAGGCGCTGGCCGTGGTGCTGGGCGTGCGCGCGGCGGTGGAGCGCGGCGGCAATCGGGGATTTTTCACCGGCATGACGGTGGCGCTTGCATACATGATCGCGGGCTACGGGCTGTATGTGGCGCTGGGCGGCGGCCGGTTCGAGGCCGCGCAGATGCTGGGCGAGATGCTGCTGGGCGCGGCGGTGGGCGGCGCGGCGGGCGCGGTGCGTGTCAATCTGAAGCCCAAAGCGCGCCGGGCGTCGGCTCGGGCATAAAATACGCATTCGGAAAGGCGCCCGGGCATTGCCATTGCCCGGGAAATGCGTTATAATGGAACACAAGACACTGGAAAAACGAGGAAAACGGGCATGCAGAGGTTTTCAAAGAGAACACAGCGATGGATCGCCGCGCTGCTGGCGGCGATTTTTCTGGGCGCGTCGGCATGGCTGGCCGTGCGCGTGGGCAAGCCCATGACGCAGCTGGTGCGCGACAGCGACCAGCTGCGCGCGTGGCTGGACGCGCTGGGCAGGAAGGCCCGGCTGGTCTACATCGGAATGGTCTGCTTTCAGGTCATCGTGGCCGTCATTCCCGGCGAGCCGCTGGAGCTGGCGGCGGGCTTCGCCTTCGGCGCGTTCGAGGGCACGCTCATCTGCCTGGCGGGCGCCACGCTGGGCAGCGTCATCGTGTTCGGGCTGGTGCGGCTGTTCGGCGTGAGGCTGGTGCGGCTGTTCTTTTCGCAGGAGAAGATCGAGTCGCTGAGTTTTCTGAGAAATAAGGAGAAGCTGTTCAAGGTGACGGCGCTTTTGATGATCTTTCCCGGAACGCCGAAGGATCTGCTGACCTACTGCGCGGGCCTAACGCCCATCGGCTTCGGCACATGGCTGCTCATCTGCTCAGTGGGGCGCATTCCCTCGGTGGTCACGTCCACGCTGGGCGGCCACTACATGCAGCAGGGCAACTATCTCGCGGCGGTGCTCATCTTCGCGGGAACGGCGCTGCTGTGCCTCGCGGGCTTCTGGCTGTTCGGGAAAATGCGCGAGCGGAGCGAGAAGAAGGAAAAGGAATAAAGAAACGGGCGAACGCCGAAGGAGCGTTCGCCCGTTTTTGGATGGAAAATCAGTAGTTTTCCGCGTGGATTTCGAAGTAGCTCTGGGGATGGCTGCAGGTGGGGCAGACCGCCGGGGCGGTTGTGCCCACGACGATGTGGCCGCAGTTGCGGCATTCCCAGACCTTGACCTCGCTCTTTGCAAAGACCTGCGCGGTCTCCACATTGCGCAGCAGCGCGCGATAGCGCTCCTCGTGCTGCCTTTCGACGGCGGCGACGAGGCGGAACTTCGCGGCCAGCTCGGGGAAGCCCTCCTCCTCGGCGGTTTTGGCAAAGCCGTCATACATGTCCGTCCATTCGTAGTGCTCGCCCTCGGCGGCGCTGAGCAGGTTCGCGGCGGTGCCGCCCAGCGCGGCCAGCTCCTGAAACCACATCCTGGCGTGCGCCCGCTCGTTTTCGGCGGTCTTGAGGAACAGCGCGGCGATCTGCTCGTAGCCCTCCTTCTGGGCGACGCTGGCGAAGAAGGTGTACTTATTGCGGGCCTCGGATTCGCCGGAGAACGCCGTGCGCAGGTTCTTCTCCGTCTGCGTACCGGAATATCGATTGCTTGGACTCATGGCTCAGTCTCCTTTCATGCGGTAATCAATATGCCCATAAAGCGGAGAAATGAACCGTGAAAAATCACATGGCGATCCAGCCGAAGGTGTTGGCCACGGAGCTGAGCAGGATGATGACGGCGAAGATGGGGCAGAGATAGCGGATCATGAAGTTGAAGATCCTCCTGCGGCGGAAGCTGCAGCCGTTCTGCGTGACCTCCTCCTCGATCTTCTCCACGCCCACCACCCGGGAAACCAGCAGGCAGGTGGCGATGGCGGCGATGGGCATCATCACGGAATTGGTCAGGAAGTCGAACAGATCGAGAAACTGCATGCCCAGCACGGTGACGCTGCTCAGCGGGCCGTAGCCCAGCGCGGACAGACTGCCCAGCGCCAGCATGATCGCGCCGATGAGCAGGGTGGACTTGTGACGCTTCCAGCCCAGCTCGTCCTCGAAGGTGGACACGGCGCTCTCCGTCAGCGCGATGGAGCTGGTGACCGCCGCGAAAAGCACCAGCAGGAAGAACAGAATACCCACCAGCGTGCCCATGCCCATGCTGTCGAACACCTTGGGGATGGTGACGAACATCAGCTTCGGGCCGGCCTTCAGCGCCGACGGCTCGCCGCCGGAGAAGGCGAACACCGCGGGGATAATCATCAGTCCCGCCATGATGGCGATGACGGTGTCGAAAATCTCCACGTTCCGGGTGGAGCCGTCGATGGAGACGTCCTTTTTCATGTACGAGCCGTAGGTGATGAGAATGCCCATGGCGATGGACAGCGAATAGAACATCTGGCCCATGGCGGAGACGACGGTCATCCACGAGAAATTCTCCAGATTGGGCACCAGAAAGTACTTCACGCCCGCCAGCGCGCCGGGCCGGGTTACGGAATAGATGGCGATGATGACGGACAGCACCGCCAGCACGGGCATCATGAGCTTGGAGACGCGCTCGATGCCGTTGTGCACGCCCGCGAAGATGATGGCCAGCGTAAACAGCGCGAACACGACGAAGCACAGCTCGGAGGAGAAGCCGTTGGAAATGAAGCTCGAGAAGTACTCGTCCGTCGCCAGCGCGCTGCCGTGGCCCAGAATGTACTCCGCGAGGTACTTAATCACCCAGCCGCCAATGACGGAGTAGTAGGGGACGATCAGGATGGGGATGATGGCGTTGATCCATCCGCCGAAGGACAGGCCCTTTCCCTTGCCGAAGGCGCGGAAGGCGCCCACCGGACTCTTGCGGGTCATGCGCCCCAGCGCGGTCTCCGCCACGATCATCGTGTAGCCGAAGGTGAAGGCCAGCAGAATGTAGACCAGCAGAAAGATGCCGCCGCCGTACTTCGCCGCCAGATAGGGAAAGCGCCAGATGTTGCCCAGTCCCACGGAAGCGCCCGCCGCGGCCAGCACAAAGCCGATCTTGCCCGAAAACGAGCTGCGCCTGCTGTGATGGTTTGTCTCCATAGATAACGTCCTCTCCGATCATGCAATTCTGCGGAAATAATAATCCAAAACATTATATCATATTGTTCATCGGATTACAACGAAAAATTTCCCGTCCGAATCGCATTCAGACGGGAAACAAACGAAAAACGCGTGAATGAATATGCGATGCCGCTATGCATAAAAACAAGAGGGTTTGCACGCCCGACCTGATCTTTGACCCCACACTCGCCGGCTGGCATTTGAACACAACCAACTATAGGAGATTAAGACGAAATCACGCGTGTTTTGTGCAGCGTTTTGTGCAGTTCAAAGGCTCGTTTCCCTCTCGCTGTTTGCAGATAGTGTCGACCCGCCCCACCTTCTGAACAACATGGAAATGGAGAATGCTCGTTCGGTTTTATGCATCCCCCTGTTCATCCGCTGCTCGCTTCCATTCCTCTTCGCTCATGCCTGCCGCCTCGCGAATATAACCGCAAATCCAGCCGTTTACAGACATTCCCTTCGCCTTTGCGCAAGCTTCAATATCTGCTTTACGCCCTTTGGGAACGACAAGCTGAATGCGATCATACTTCTTCGTAAGATTCTCATCGTTCCATTTTTTGTTGGCACGCTTGCGCGAATCGCTCAGCGTTTTTCTCTCGCTCATCGAAACACCTCCCTTCCTATTGTAGCATGCAAAAAGCGCTTGCGCAAGTGTACATAATTCATAATTACACAAGTGTATATTTAGCGATTTTGCGAATTGAAAATACACTTACACAAGTGTATAATATACTCACAAGGTTGAGAAAACGCATCTCACCCACAATAAAAGGAGGTTCAATACCATGGCAACGAACGAACTAATTGCGAAATTGAACGAGCTGACCGAACTCCGCAGGATGGTGGAAGAACTCAATGCTGAAATCGAAGGCGTTCAGGACGCGATCAAGGCGCACATGACCGAAGCGGACACGGACACGATCACCGCAGGAGCGTTCAGGGTTACTTGGAAGGCGGTTACTTCTACTCGAATTGACACTGCCGCGCTGCGAAAAGAGCTGCCGGAGGTCTGGCAGGAGTATGGAAAAACCACGACCACGCGCCGTTTCAGCATCACGATGGCAAAATAAAAGCCGGAGCAACCACCACATCACTCCGGCCATGCCCCAACAGTAACCGCAAAGAAACCGGGGAGCACGTTCCTATTCTACCACACGAGCGGCTCCCCCTGCAAGAGGAAGGAGGAGAAAATGGATATTTACGAAGAAGTCACCCGCCGAATCGTCGAGCAGATGGAGCAGGGCGAAATCCCTTGGCGCAAGCCTTGGATTGCAGGCGGGAGCTGCGTCAGCTATGCAACCGGCAAGCCGTACAGCCTTTTGAATCAGATGCTTCTTGGCAAGCCCGGCGAATATCTGACCTTCAGGCAGTGCCAGCAGGCAGGCGGTCATGTCCGCAGGGGCGAGAAGGCGCACATGGTCGTGTTCTGGAAATGGATCGAGCAGGAGAACGAGGAAACCGGCGAGAAGAAGCAAATCCCGTTTCTGCGCTATTACAATGTGTTCCACATCAATCAATGCGAAGGGATTGCAGCCAGACACGCAAAGCCTTCGTTGCCTTATCTTCTGCGTTCGAGGATAACATCGAGATGGTCGTCAAGGTGCAAGATTAACTTGTGGAAGAAGCTGTTATGTGCGTCGGTCACGAAACCGATATACCGAACATCTCCATCCATTTCAAGCCTGTAAAGCGTCATATCATCCTTTTCTTCGCTGTATGACCACTTTATTGGATACCGATCACCGGCAAAGTCAATGAACCCTGTACCGTCGCTTACAAAGCGCGCCCAAAGATTGATATTGGCATCCGTGAACTCATCGCCACCCTCGTACAAAAAGGCAGCATCCCAAGTACCCATTATATCTTTAGTGTACTTATCTATATCCATTATTTGAGAGCTTTCATCGTTTTCATTGCTTTTTTCACTGGTCTTCACGGCTTTCAACGTAAATTCACTCTTGTTCTCTTCACTGATATTCAAGGAGTACGCATAGGTGTCTCCATTGCAATCATATGTGAATTCATCTGGTACAATGAGTACGGGAGCACTGTACTCTTGCGTATAAAGCTCGTCTTGGAACAGCGCGGTTTTCTTGCTGGGAATTGTTCGATTTACCCAGATTCTATCTTCGCCGATAATATTTCCGTCCTCGTCGGTAATAGC